>JAYSYG010000073.1:0-2374 GCA_043716685.1 Sphingobacteriaceae bacterium
TATACTTCTATTACCCCTGCTGGCGCTTTTGCCTTTTTCAGGAAATTCCCAAAACAGCACGTTTAGCCCTTATTCCCGTTTTGGAATAGGCGAGATGGCCCAACAAACCTTTGCGCACAATACAGGTATGGGTGGCGCGCATATTGCACTCAAGCCTGATTCTACCATGCCTATTTTTATGAATGTGGGAAACCCCGCCTCCTATGCACTTATTAGGTTAACAACGCTTGAAGTAGGAGGAAGTTTTCTTTATTCCCAGTTTAGGGGCAATAATAACAGCAGCTTAAACAAATGGGGAACTAACTTCGCCTATGCCTCGCTTGGTTTTCCAGTGATGGGTAACGGTGGCGCCTGCTTTGGTGTACAGCCATACAGCTACGTGGGTTACGAAACAAAAAACACTGTGGAAGAACAAAATATAGGAAGCGTGCAATATAAATATTATGGCGACGGAGGCTTAAGCAAAGCATTTCTTGGTTACGGCATTATGCCATTCAACAAGAGACTCATAAGATTCCGCTCTAAATACTTATATACACCCGATTCGTTAAAAACACTTACGCATAAACAATACATGCACCGCCAGAAAGTAAGTAAGTTATTGTCAGATCTTTCAATTGGATTTAACGTGAACTACATTTTTGGAAACATCATTAACAGTACCCGCGTAGTTTATCCCAATTCTCTCACCTACAATAATACATACCGTGAAAGAATTTTAACCATGGGCGATTTTACGGGGAATTTTGGTCTGCAAACCGGAATTACAACAGATAGTATTAAAGATCATAAAGGCAGAAAAACCAGGATCGGGAACGAAGTAAAGACTTTGAAAGCTTTGGGTGTTTATTCAGAAGCTCAGTTGAAAATGAAGGAAGACAGCATAAATGATGCAACGCCGCTTCATAGAAGAGCACTGAAACAAAAAGTAAAGGTAACCTTCGGCTATTTTATGAATCTGAACAATCCTTTAAAAGTAAAATACACCACAGGTGTTTACAATTACATTCTAAATGGTTTTGGTCAGGAAATTATAAGAGATACTGTGTTGTATGATCTGGAGAGGAAAGGAACCATTAAATTACCAATGGAACAGGGCTTCGGGATCGGCATTAAGAAGGGTGAAAAGCTAAACATTGTTGCCGATTTTGCAATTACAGATTGGGAGAATTTTAAATATTTAAACGAAGTAAACGACCTTAAAAATAATTACCGCATTGCAGCAGGTATGAATTTTGTACCTGAAAAGTACGCAGCCGGCCGCGGGGCATTTTTAAGAAAGGTCAATTACCGTATTGGCGCATCCTACCAGACAGGCTATATTTATTTAAAGAATACCTATATTTCAGATTATTCGGTTTCCGTGGGAGTTGGCTTACCTGTTGGTATTGGCCGTCTTTCTTCCATGGTAAACATCAGCGCGCAGTATGGCATAATGGGATCAAGCGATCCAAGCCTTATAAAACAAAAATACTGGCGCATAAATTTTGGCTTTACTTTTTGTGACCGTTGGTTCCAGAAATTCAGATACGATTAAACGTGTTTAAGTTTTACCGCATAGCTTTATTCCTTTTAGTTCTATCAGCTAGTGTGACTTTTTTTTCTTCATGTACAAACGATCTTAAAGATGTTATGGCACTTCCCAGGAACGACCTCAGTCCTTCGCAAATAGGGGATAGTGTAACCATGCTTTATACCGATAGCTCGCAGCTAAAGGTGATGATGAAGGCGAACCGTATGCTGCTTTTTAATAAAAATGTGAGCGAACCTTTTACTGTGCTGCCCAAAGGATTTTTTGTGACCTTTTTTGATGACGAAGAAAACGTATCGGCCACATTAAAGGCAAATTACGGTGTGCGCTACGACATAAGTAAAAAAATGGAAGCCAAGTATGCGGTGGAAGTAATAAATAAAGATGGGGTTAAGCTTGAAACCGAAAAACTGATCTGGAATGAGATCACAAAACAGATCTATACCGATGCCCACGTAAAAATTACTACCGCTACCGAAATTATTAATGGTTACGGCTTGGTAAGCAACCAGGATTTTACCAAATACCAGTTAAAAAAACTTACAGGAACAATTCAATTAAAAAACAATGAGTAATGATTTTCAAAGTAAGGTGTACATCTTTTTAGAGCGCCTTTGGTTAATTGCCGCTGCGCTTGGAATCTGCTGCGTGGTGTATTTCCTGATCATGAAGGATAACGACAGCGCCCTTTTCTTTTTCGGATTTTTTATTTTATCCGGACTGCTTTACCTGCTTCGCAAACGCCAACGGGTAAAGTACCAGAAATTTCTGCAGGATAAAGGCGATGAATATGTGCCGGGTAAAAATAAAGGCTAATTAGATAATTCAGTTCGAGTGATTTCA
>JAYSYG010000721.1:0-8263 GCA_043716685.1 Sphingobacteriaceae bacterium
CAACTAAAGGGGCTTCCATAGCTTAAACGGATAAGTTACGAAGATACGATTAATTTGAAAAACCTGCCTAAATGCTGAGAGTGGTTACGAATCTAACTATTACTGCCTCCGGAATTTGTTCCGATTGGCTGGTGAATATATCCGAAGATTCCCGTCTGATTGAACGGTGATCCGTGCGGGCTGCGATCCGCTGGTCAAAGCCCTGGAAGATTTGCTTTAAAGATTAAACCCTCGAAACCAACACAAAACTATGCTGCGCTCCCTTATAATTATTATAAATAAGAATGTTCTTAAAAGAAGAACCTGGAGATTTTTTCTTTATCATGTGCTCCGGAATGTTCTCTCCGTTAAGAATAACACATGCCATCCAGACAGCTTGGGCAGAAGCAGTCGGGTATTCGCCGCACATGTGCTTGAATCGTAATACGCCCACTGATTCATTCATTAATTTTTCAGAGGCTTCGTAGTACCTTAAGAAGCGACTATCGCCGTTCTCTCCGGTTATTAAGATGTCTGGTTTTTCACCTGGCAAATGTTTCTCAAGAAAGTTTTTTAACTCATGTACAACATCTGTCACGTCTTCTGTGTGTAAGGTGTGAAGCGCTTTTATTTCAGCGAGGGCATTGGTTTTATCTGCACTCACACTAAACATGGCTGCGCCTTCACCTGCCATGCTGCCTTCGGAAGTGCTGGCATACAGTTCTTTGTTGGTGAGCGCTTCTTTTTTAAACCAGCCTCCTAAAAAATCAACGTTATAGTTGTAAGCCGAAATTTCGTCTGCGGCGCCGAGTAAATAGGTGTTGCCTGGAAATTCTTTCAGCATCATGGCGGCATCAATTACTGCATTTTCAAAAGAAAGACCACGGTGTACGTGCGTGATGTTGTATCCTTTATTGTTCTTTAATAAACCGATCTGCGCTGCCAGTCCGTTTGGTGTGCTTTGCACAAAATTTCCGGGAGTCAGCATGCCTTCATCGTACTGGATGATCTGGTTCATGAATTTAATACAGTCTTCCATTCCACCGTTGGAGGTTCCGATAATGATACCGTCTAATGTGCCATTGTTTTTAATAAGGGGCAGGGCAGCGCCAACACTTATCCGCACTGCTTTTCCCATTCTTCGCAAAGCGTTTGGTGGAATGCCTTCGTAAACGGGTTCTATTGCTTTTAATTTGTTCTCTACAGAAGCGTGAAGTGTTTTCAGGTGTTTGTCTGAAAACGTCTGCTGGGGAGAGATGCAGGATATGTGATGAATATACAGCATCAGGCTTTTGAAAAAATTAAGGAGCTGCAATTGCCTCCAAACCCAAAGGAGTTGGAAAGCACGTGCCGGATCTCCTTTTGTTTATAGGTGGTTAAGGGACTCAATCCATTTTCCGGAATAGGATTTGTAAAATTCAAACCTGCATATACTTCCTGGTAGTTTAAATTCAGGATGCTGTAAGCCGCTTCAATGGCGCCTGCTGCACCAAGCGTGTGACCAATATTGGATTTGGTGGATGCAAAATCGGGAACAGTTTTAAAAAGCCGTTGCATGGCAGTGCTTTCAACAGCATCGTTATTTTGAGTGCCTGTGCCATGGGCGTTGATAAAATCAATATCAGTTGTATTTAAATTGGCAGTGCTTAAAGCGCCGCTCATGGAGAGAAAGGGTCCGTCACCCTGATCGGATAATGAGGAAGGATGAAACGCATCGTTAGAATTGCAGTAACCTGTAAGCTCTGCAAAAACCGTTTTACCTTTGCAGTTTTCTTCTTTTTCTAAAACAAGAAAGGCTGCACCTTCTCCTAAATTTAATCCTGTACGCTTTTCATCAAAGGGTTTGCAGATCTCTTTCGATAAGATTCCAAGAGAATTAAATCCATTGATGGTAAATTTCGCAAGGCTGTCTGACCCTCCAACGATGGCTCTTTCGGCTAATCCGTGTTTTATTAAGCGTGCGCCGTACATAATTGCATTGGCGGAAGAAGAACATGCGGTATTAATGGTATTTACCAACCCGTTTATTTTATAGCGTTGCTGCAGGTATAAACTAACAGATGCAAAGTCATAAGAAGAGAGGTATTCAGAGCCTTCTGTTGTTTCGTTCGCATCTTTATACATCTCGTCGGTCAGGCACATACCACCCACGGTGTTTGCGCCAATCAGGGCCGTAGAAGATGACTGGATGTCTTGTACCGAAAGTCTGCTGTTTTCAAGAGCTTCGTTGAGGGCGTGCAAAGCCAAAAGACTTGTACGTGTTACGCCGCGTTCACGTGCGTGTAATTTTTCCTTTAGTTGTTCTGTACTTATTTTTACTTCTCCAAAAGGCATTTTATCGGCAAACAAAGAAGTAAGCATGTCAAGCCGGCTCATGCCACATTTGCCTTCTTTTAGTGCGGCATGATTTTCGGAAACTGTGTTCCCGATCGCGCTGATAACCCCAATTCCTGTTACAAAAATCCTGCTCACCTCTATTGCTTTAGATGGTCCTGTTTTTTTCAACGTAATCAGCCATGGTATTTATATTCACCAGTATTTTTCTTCCTTCTTTGGGATCCTGAATGTCAATACCGTACACCCTTTTCAGCATGACGATAAGCTCCAGGGAGTCGATGGAATCAAGTCCCAGACCCTCTTTAAAAAAGGGAGTGTCATCTGCTATTTCGGCTGGTGTCATCGGTGCAAGGTTTAGAAATTCGATCAGTTTCGCCTTTAACTCTTCTTTTAATTGTGCTGTTTCCATAGTTTATATTCTGGTTGTTACTGCTTTTTTTTGCCACAGATTAAGAAGATCTCCTGATTGTTCTTATCTGCGAAATCTGTGGCATTATTCTTCACTGATTACTCAAATTAAATTTTTCCGTTTTAATCCCCAAAGTGAAATAAACTGGAGTAAAATAATGATCGCCACCAAAGGTATAATATTCATCATAATATCTTTCAATTCTCCGCCCTCTAAAAACAATCCGTAGTAAGATTCAAGGCACCAGTGCAGGGGCGATAATTTCATGACGGTTGAAAATGAATCCGGCATTGCAAATGAAGGTACAAGGATGCCACCTATGGCTGCAAGAATCACAATGGTTACTGCGCCAAAACCATTCGCCTGTTCCTGGGTTTGGGCAAAAACGCCTATACAGATAGCGTAATTCACCGCGCACCAGCCACAAATAAAAGAGACAATAAATAAAGCAAACACATCGGAAGGCAAATTTAATTCTGGGAGACCCATTTTTGGAAACAGGTAAATGCCAATGCTGAAGATGACAAGTGCCTGCAACAGAGTAACGGTTAAATACGTAATTTGTTTTGAGAGCAGGGAAATTAAATAAGAGGAGGGGAGTGTTTTTAAGCGCACAAAACTTCCGTTTAATTTTTCTTTTACAACACTACTTCCTAAAGAAATAACAATAAAAAACATGGCAAAGATCGTCCATGCCGGAATGTTATGCTGCGTGGCATTCGGAATATCACGGCTTCCATTACGGTCTGCAGTTCTTTCATATATCAACGTTTGATTTTTCAGGATCTCGTTTTCCAGGTTTTCTGAAGATTTTTTTTCATCCACCTGGGCGTATATATTTTTTATGAGTTGTTTGCTTTCTATTAATTGCAGCGAAGCACGAATCGTTCCATTAATCGACTGACGAAAGGATTCCTGCAATACGGGACTGTAAAAAATTACCACGGGTGCCAGAACAGCGTTTTCTGGTTTCAAAGAATCGGAAGTTATTCCAAGGTCTTTAAATATAAGTGCGCCAAGGCCTTTAGATTTTTTTTCTATATTCGAAGAAAAATCCTCACGGATAAAAATTCCAGCCAGGGCATCCTTTTTTTTAAGATCCGGTATAATTTCACTCTCGTTAAGTTCCGGGCTGCTTTCATTCAACTCAAACATTCCTGACGCTTTAACTGCTGCAATAAACTGTTTACTGATGGCTGCTGTATCGTTGTTGTATACTGCCAGTGTAATTTTGTTGTCATTCACCAGTTTGAATGTATTGTTCTGAATAGCGGCAATCAGTATGGCAAGCACTATGGGCATGGCGAACATAAGCAGGAGTCCTACTTTATCACGCATTAAAAGGCGAAAGTCTTTTCGTATACTGGCCCAAAGCTTAAACATGGATCTCTTTGTAATTTTTGCCCGTTAATTTAATGAACAATCCTTCCAGGTCTTTTTCGGTGTGTTTAAGAAATAAACTTTCTGGCGTGCCGTACTCAATGATCTTTCCTTCGTGAATCAATGCAATGGTATTGCAAAGTTCTTCCGCTTCGCTCAACTGATGAGATGTATAAATAAGTGTGGTGCCGTTTTTATTCAGATCTTTTAAATACTTAATAATGGTGTGACGCGTCTGAATATCTACTCCTACAGTAGGCTCATCTAAAAACAATAAAGGAGGGTTATGAATGACACCGATCGCTAAATTCACCTTTCGTTTCATACCGCCTGAAAAATTTTGAACCGCTTTGTCCTTTACTTCTGTTAATTCAAGAATATCAAAAAGTTCGGCTGATCTTTTTTTAATGTTTTGTTTGTTCATGCCGGAGAGCGCGCCGAAATACTCAAGGTTTTCTTTCGGACTCAATTCATGATAAAAAGCATAATCCTGCGGCACAAAGCCGATAAGCTTTTTGACCTGTTTCCTGTTTTTTTTTATTTCGCTGCCAAGAAGAGAAATGGTTCCTTTGTCGTAAGAAAGCAGACCGGTCATACAACTCATCAAAGTTGTTTTTCCTGCACCATTCGGACCGAACAGCCCGAAACGCCCACCTGCATTGATTTTTAAATTGAGTCCGGTAAAACAGGTATAATGGGGATGTGAATAGCTGAAATCCAGGTCATGTATATCTACGGCCGGGGTATTCATTTACCATTTAATTTTTGAAAGGGAAATAAATGCTTGTTTTTCCAGGTCAGAGATTTCAAATAAATAATCTGCCATTGTATTAAAATCCTGTTGTGCAGTGATCCTTCCTTTGTAAATACCCGATGCCTGCACTGCGGCGTTGCGCCAAAGATCACCTGATTTTGTAAACGTTTTTGAAAGTTCCATTAATGGTGCATTGGGATGAAACGCTTGTGCCTGTTGTAAGAATGCTCCGTAAATATAACGGAAGCCACCACCGCCGGTACCTATCTCTTCCTGCATCCTTACAAGTTGTGCGAGGTAAAGTCCTGCTTTTTCAAGACCGAGTGTATCGCGCCATTTTTTAATTTTATTCCCCGTGTATTTAATTCCTTTTACGCCTGCAAAACTTCCCGGAATATAGAGCATATCCCGCACATTGCGTTTAATGCCGGTAACAATAGCTTTTTTAACGTGTTCAGGAGTGACTTCATTTGATTTTTCAGGATAATACAATTGTCCTTTCGGTGCAAAGGGGCCCTTTGCAAAACGCACGCGTTGTAATTCGTAGCTCGAGAGGGTGGTAGTGCTTTCCATAATTGGATCACTGATGAGGAAATTGTCATCTTGTTTTCCGAAAACAATTAAATTGTGCGCGTTAAAATGGAAACGGTATTCTTTTGGAAAATACGTAAGGTAATAAACGCCCACCTGGCAGCCCACAGGTTGGTTCGCGGCAATGCACTCCATTAAAAATTTCTCAGCATCTTTTTCAGAACTGAATTTTTTTCTTACTACTGTTATGCCCAGGGTTTTGCAGGTGCGCCTGAAAATATTTCCCGGCATGGTTCTGAAAGCAATTGCTGGTCCGTTATTTATTTTTAAAAAAGGAAGGTGTATATAAAAAAGGCCGGAGCCAATGCCGAAGGCCAGAGGTTCTGTGATGTTGACACCGATAGTGCGAAGAAGGTTGGTGGTTACGCCATTTTCGCAATGCGCGGCTTGCAAGTGTTTAAATTCAGTCTGCATTACTCGTTATTGTTTTTAATTCCTCAACACTCACATTAAATGCTTTGGCGTATTTTTCTAATTTACGTTTTGATAATTTTTCGAAGACTGCTGGTTTCATGTGTCTTTTGATCTGCCATTGCCAGAAGCCGGTGTAAGCAGAAAGAATAATCATATCCATAAGGCGCAACTCCATAAAATAGAGCAGGGGACTCACTTCTTTTCTAAGCACCTTTTGTTTTACTTCCTCAATACGTTTGTCAATATCTCCCCAAGCCACATCCAGTGCGGTGGCTTTTACTTCCCAGCCGCTGCTAAGTGCAGTAACATAGTTACCCGAACTATCTACAGCATATACCAATTCTTTGGTAAGCTTGTTGAGTGCGCCTTTGTCCTGTGGGATATCTTCTTTCTTCATAGTTAATTTTAAACGGCTAACAAACGGTAAGCAGTGCATACATATAGGAAAAACGTCCGCTTTCGGGAACAAGCAATAAAATTTTTTCTCCTTTTTTTAATTTACCGCTTTTAAATAATTCATCTACCATTAAATATACGGAAGCTGCACCCACATTGCCAACACTGCTGAGGTTAACAAACCATTTATCGTAGGGAATTGCGTTTCCGTTTTCGATGAGCTTATCGTGTACTTTATCTTTAAAGAATCCACTGGATAAATGTGGTAAAAAATAATCGATCTGGTCGGTGGTGATCTTATGTTTTTGCAGAGATTTTTTGAGACCAATGCCGCCAAGCTCCACAATATTTTTGCTGAGTAATTTTACATCCTGCTTAATGGATAAAATAGAATTTGAAACCAATTCCTGAGGCGAGTAATCTAAATAGCTGCTGATACTTCCGTCTTTATTTTTTTCCGCACCCATGTACATACACGCTTCAAATTCGTTGGCAAAGGAAAACCCTTCCATCCATTCTATTTTCAGGCTGATGCCATTTGTGTTGGGTTTATCTGAAAGCAGGAAAGCAGAAGCGCCATCCGAGAGCATCCATCTTAAAAATTCTTTTTCAAAACCAATGTAAGGATCTGCAGTGAGCTCTTTTAATTTCTGGATCTCGTCTTCGAAATTACTCGAAACCAGTGAAGCGGAAAACCGGTCAGACCCTGCCGCTACTGCGTGTTTAACTTCGCCGGTTTTTACCGACATAAATGCATATTTTAAAGCATGCATCCCCGCGCAGCATACACCTGAAGGAGACACGACTTCAACGGCGTTTGTTTCCGGCAGCCAGCCATGCACCATTACTGCATGCGAAGGCAGCATTTGATCGGGGGAAGAAGTGCCGCAGCTTAAAAGCTCTACCGATTTAAGTTCTTCCGGTTTTTCTTTAAAGAGATCTTTTATGGCAAGGGCTGTCATCTGGGCATTGGTATGCGTAATTTTTCCACCTTTGGTAAGAGCGTAGAAGCGGCGTTTGATACCGTTGTTGCGCAATACAATGCTTTTGGATTTGGAAGGTTTGCTGTTAAGATAACCCAGGTACTCTTCCATTTCATCGTTTGATACTGGCTCGTTGGGAAAGAAAGAAGAGGTGTTGGTTATATAAACGTTTTTAATTGACATAAGATTAATTTACTCCGGAATAATAGGCTAGTTGTTTTTTTGTTTTTGTTCTCATGAACGGCTTAAAGAATATAGCGTTTATTGTAAGAATGATTGGCGCTGCAATAAACAGGGCAATAAGAAGATAATACTTGAATGCAATGAGCAAAGGCGCACGGTTTTTCCGCTTAACAATAAGATTTGCCCAAATTCCAAAAATGCGCGATGCTTTTGATTCCGTATACATCAGGTTATAATTTACTACAACAGATTTATTCGAAAAAAGTTCATTTTGCAGGTTGTTCCAGTCGCCATTTAAAAGGTGTTTATTTATGATCGTTCCGAATACTTTGGTATGTTCTATATCCACGTCTGAAACTCCCGGTTTCGGGAACACGGAATACAAACGGTCTCTTTTTCCGCTGAACATCCAATATAAGATGGTTATAAAGCTAATAAGGTTGTGATGCTTATCCACAAGTACAATGTTGCCTGCATGTTTCGCGCCAATTTCTCTAAGCGTGTTTTTGATGCGCTCGAGTGCGCTGATCCACATATTTCTTGCGCCGGTTACAGTAACTACCGGGGTATTTTTCAGAACAGTTCTTACCGCTTCTAAATGGAGCATGGAGTTGGCAGGGATACTGGGAGACAGAAACCATGCCTGGTAACCAAAAATAACCAGGTCGTAACGGCTTTCTTTGAGCTGGAAGGGTTTTAAAGGAGTGGTAATTCCATGAACACAGTCAGGCATCAGGGCAAAAAAACTTTTGCTCGACCATGGAAAAGGATACTCACTTTGGGGATGTGTGCAAATAGTTTCCACACTATTTCCCGCATCCTTTAAGGGTTGAATAA
>JAYSYG010000722.1:0-2688 GCA_043716685.1 Sphingobacteriaceae bacterium
TCCGTTACTACCCAGTACCAGATCTGTTATTTTGCAATTTGACATGCCCGTACTCGCGTCAGACCATGTGAGTCCGCCATCGCTGGACACGAACACCCCGCATGCAGAAGTATCGCTGGTATTATTATTAAAATCGGCAGCTGCAAATATTTTTGAACTCGCTGTTTTTTCTACCACATTGTTTATGTTCATGTTTACCATACCGGTGTTGGAAGCGCTCCAGGTTACCCCATCATCCAACGATCTAAAAACTCCCAGTTCGGTGGCCGCCAGTATGGTGCTGTTGGAAAGATAAACGAATTCATTAGCGCTGCCAAAATTCACAGTAGTAGTACTCCAGCTTAAGCCTGCATTTAGAGACCGGTGAATCTGAGAGGTATGATTCAGGTCGGGTTCATTACAAACAAGGATATTGGTGGACGGCTTTCTTACTATACCATTAATATATGAATTAAACCCCGAAATGGTATTGGTTGTAATTGGATGATTCTGCCAGGAAAGTCCTTTGTTGGAGGTCCAGTGAATACCCTGAGAAACAGTACCTACATATAAAGTGTTTGTTATTTTATCTACTGCAATATGACTTGTATTCATAAAAGTAACCGCGGTAGGCATTTTTGTCCACGACACACCGTTATTTGTAGTATAGTAAAGGTCGCTAAGGGCAGTTAACATATATACCACATTGTTATTATCTACTGCTAGATCTGCCACAGCTGCCCCCTCGGGTAATGCGGCCAGTTTTACCCACGCCTGTGCTTTTAAATTAGTTTCCGCGATTACAAAAGCCAGGAAAATTAAAAATGTTATTATTTTTTTCATAGTGTTCGTCATTTAAGTTCCATCAAAAATCAGTTTTAATAGTGGGAATAAAAAAATATTTACACCATCAACCTGCTTTACGTGATGAAAATCAAATGAGTTTTGTTTTGTTATGTAGAAATACCCGCAGTTGATGTAAAAATTAGGACAACAGGTATAAGATTTATTATCTTCGGAAGTATTATGCAAACGAGCGCTATAGGAGGCATCATAAGCTTTATACGAAGGTACAAGCTACTTCACATTGTATTCTGGGTATGGAGCTACGTAAGTTTACTCCATTTTTATAACGAACGCTATACAGATAAGTCTTTATTGTATTACGATGTTGTAATCATTCTGCTATTCCGCATGTGGTGTGTATATTTTATTGTAGACCTGCTTATACCAAAATTTTTAAATAAGAAAAAATATTTCCGGTTTGTATGCCTCTTCATTAGCGCTATTGTACTTTTTTCCGGTTTCAATATTTTCTTTCAGGATTTACTAACTGTAATAAAGAACGGTCGGCATATTTCGCCAGGTACACTGCTGATTATGTTTCTTAGCAGGATTACTGATAACGTTATAATTACTTCTGTTTTTTTTGCGATATATACTGTGAAAGACCGGTATGATACAGAGAAACGAACAAACAAACTTGAAAAGGAAAAACTTTTGAACGAGCTTAATTTTCTGAAGGCCCAGCTTAACCCTCATTTTTTATTTAATGCAATTAATAGTATTTATGTTCTTATTGAAGAGGATAAAAAATTAGCAAGCCAGACATTATTAAAATTTTCAGGACTATTACGTTACCAGCTTTACGACTGTAGTAATGACTGGATGCCTATTGACCGTGAAATTGAATTTTTAAAAGATTATGTAGATTTAGAAAAAATGAGAAATAACGATAATCTTAATGTTTCTTTTCAGATAGAATGTGGTAAAAATAATTTAGAGATAGCCCCCTTTATACTTACACCTTTTGTAGAAAATGCCTTTAAGCATAAGTCGAATTATAAAGATCAGAATTATGTAATCATAAAAGGAGATGTAACCGATAAAATGCTTACATTTTCAGTAACAAACACGTATGGCGAATTTACCGTAAAATCTGATCAGGTAAGCGGAGGAATTGGTTTACAAAACGTTTACCGGCGTTTGGAATTACTGTATCCCGGCAAGCACAGAATTGAAGTGGTAAAGAATGAAGAGACCTATTGTATTAATCTAGAATTGGAATTACATGAAAATGCAATGTATTTTAGCGGATGATGAACCCCTGGCAAGAAAAGGTATGGAAAACTTCATACGCGATGTGCCGTTTTTAGAACTGGTAGCTTCCTGTTCCAGTTCTATGGAAGTGATTGATGTCCTGTCTAACAAAAGAGCAGATCTTCTATTCCTTGATATTCAGATGCCGAAGATGTCCGGAATTTCTCTCCTTAAAAATATTCCCGGACTTCCCATCACTATAATTACTTCAGCTTACCCCAATTATGCTGTAGAGAGCTATGAACTGGCGGTTATTGATTATCTTATTAAACCAATTCCCTTCGACCGGTTCATTAAAGCGGTAAATAAGGCCAAAGATTATTTTGAGCTTCTGCAAAACAGACAAGCCAATAAAGAAAAATTACTTGACTTTTGTTTTATTAAGTGCCACAAATCGTATGAAAAACTTTTCTTTGAAGATATACTTTACATTGAAGCTTTACTTAATTATGTGATCATTCACACCCAGGCAAAAAAATACATTAGTTACCTAACTTTGACTGGACTTGGAGATCAATTACCAGCTTCCCAATTTTTCAAGATCAATAAGTCTTACATTGTTAACATTCAAAAAATAAATAAAATTGATGGAAATGAAATTATTATTGG
>JAYSYG010000723.1:0-2685 GCA_043716685.1 Sphingobacteriaceae bacterium
GGTTCCATGAGTGTTGCGGGAGCAAGGTAAGCGATCTGGTTTTGTGAAACCACCCAGCTAATACCCTTTTCACGGGCAATGCTATGAAGATCAAAATCATAATAGCTAAGCAGGTGATCTTCGCGGGTATTAATAAAATAATCAATGTACTTTGAATTATTGAGGTGATTAAAAGGATCGCAATCAGGAAACCTTATTTTCACTGCACTTTCGGGGAGTTTTTCTAACTGTTTCATTTTATCTGTATTTTATTTAGACCGTTCGGTCTTATTTTATTCAAAAAAATTTTTATTTTAAAAAACGGTTTTTTATCTGCGCTCTTAAATTTTCAAGCAATTTATTCAGAATGGAAGGGCGATCGTTTAACTTACTCATCATGATCCCTCCTTCAATGGTTGCAAAAATAAGCTCTGCTTCATTCTGCGGATTTAGTTTTTTAGAAAATTCTCCGAATTCTATTCCTTTTTCAATAATTTGTTTCAGAGAACTGAGCATTTCTTTGAGGCCTTGTTTGGCCCGCTCTTTTAGAAATGGAAAAGAATCGTCACTGTCAATCGCGGTGTTCAATAAAACACAACCCCCTTCTATTACAGGCGATACGGAATAGTTATGGTAAAAATCCAGGATAGCATTTAATTTACCGGCGGAAGTAGTTTCCTTCTTAATTTTGAAACGCAAAGATTCTCTGAGTTTATTGAAGGAATAGTCGAAGGCTTCTAACGCAATCTCGTCTTTGCTCTTGAAATTACCATAGATGCCGCCTTTTGCCAAGCCCGTGGCTTCTAATATATCCATCATAGACGTTCCCGCATATCCTTTTTTATTAAAGATTGGGGCCGATTTCTCTATGATAAATAATTTTGTTTTATCAGATCCAGATAACATAACTGCAAATATAAACCGATCGGTCTTATTTTGCAAATTTATTTTATACAGCTTCCGAAAACAAGGGGGTTCAATTTTGTTTTTACACTACGCAGTTTTTTGAAATAAAACAGCCATCTGAGAGCTCGGTTTAATAAGATGTTCTAAGTATTTTGCAAATGAGTAACTTGATTTAAATGAAGATTATGATAAATTTGATTAAGACCTTTCAGATTTAGTGCCTTTTTACGTTAAATGATAAAAACGGTAAGCATAAAAAATTTGACATAATGCTTCATGAAAATGGGATTCTTGAGAATATTACTAAAAAGGGTGAGGTAATAGAGGTTGAAGATATTAAGCTGCTGATTCGCACAAATATCGCTCTCGCAAAAAAGAAACCGTATGGTGCTTTAATTGATCAGGAAGAACTTAGCGTTTATTCAAAAGACACTTTGGAATATTCTACCAGGAAGGACTTCTCTCCGATGATTGTTGCAAGAGCGCTTCTGGTTAAGAATTTATCTAAGAGAATTGTTGGAAATTTTTGTATTAAAATAATACGCCCCTTTGTTAAAACAAGGTTGTTTACTGAAAAAGAAAAAGCGATGACCTGGCTGGAGAGTCAGATAAAAGAATTCAGATTTTCAAGATCTGTTGCAGATGTTTCTAAATAAGGCGCATACAGTATTTGTATAGAAGATCAGACAACAAAATTCACGATCTTTTTCGGAACAATAATAATTTTTTTTGGTGTTTTGCCTTCTAAATATTTTTGCACCTCTTCGCTGCTCATCACTTCCTTCTCGATTTCCGGAACAGTTAATGTGGCAGGAAGCTCGATGTTGAAACGCATTTTACCGTTGAAAGAAATAGGATACGTAAAACTATCTTCTACTAAATAGGCTTCATTAAACTCGGGAAACTTCGCGAAGGAAATACTTTCTTTATGTCCCAATTGACTCCATAACTCTTCTGCAATATGCGGCGCGTACGGAGAAACACAAAGCAACAAGGGCTCAAGAATCGCGCGCTTATTAGATTTTTGTTCCGTCAGCTCATTCACACAGATCATAAAATTACTCACGGAAGTATTAAACGAAAAGCGTTCAATATCTTCAGTAATTTTTTTAATGGTTTTATGCAATGTTTTTAATTCAGCTTTTGTTGGTTCGGCATCGCTAATGTTTAGCGCTGCCTCCCCCGTCGCGTTAGCGACACCCCCTCCGGAGGGGGAAAAGAATAATCTCCACAACTTTTTCAAAAACCCTGCAACACCTGTAATGCCATTCGTATTCCAGGGTTTGCTTTGCTCTAAAGGACCGAGGAACATTTCATAAAGGCGTAAAGTGTCGGCACCGAATTTTTCGCAAATATCGTCTGGTGAGACAACGTTGTACTTAGATTTGGACATTTTTTCTATCTCAACGCCACAGACATAATCCCCATTTTTTTCGGTAACAAAAAGAGCATTTTTAAAATCATCTCTCCAAGTACAAAATGCTTCTTTATCAAGAATATCATTTGAAACAATATTAACATCAACATTTAAATCATTGAATAAATGCATAATCGAAAGATTGCCATTGTATTGACCAATTTCTTCTTTTGCGTTTAATTCTATTTCTGAAATTCTCCCGTTAACATATTCAATTGTTTCATAATTATTTTTTATATATGAATCAACAATATTTTTCGATATAAAAATAGGATGCTTTTTAAAATATTCATGAGCAGGATTCAAACTTGCACTTATTTTATCCGTGTCATCATCAGGTGAATAAAATCCACCTAAACTATATATAGCCCGATAAACAAAAT
>JAYSYG010000724.1:0-2679 GCA_043716685.1 Sphingobacteriaceae bacterium
GTGAACACTCAGCCGTGTTGTTGCATCAAGTGCAGGATAATTTCTTTGTTCTTTATACTTTTGAATCAGAAGGTCGTTTAATTTTATTTTTGAAGGTAAAAGAATATCTGTTTTTTTAAAGCCAATACTCTTAAGAGAAGGTAATGGGAGTAGCGATGATTTAATAAAATTCTTAAAATATTTTTTAGAAGGATATGCCTTATAAAAGAAAGGAGTTAGGTTTTTTTTCCAGCGATTGCTGTAAGGAGTAAAAACAGTGTAGGGTTTACCATCATCTTTGATTACTTCGCTCTTCTCAAAAACACATTGATCTTTATAGGTTTTGAAATCAATACCTTGTATGGATAAAATATTTTTTACTTCTGAGTCACGCGTTGCGGCGTATGGCTCGTAATCATGATTGGCGTAAACATTTTTAACGGTATAGTCCTTTAACAGGGTTTTAAAAACCTTTTCGGGAGAACTGTGAAAAACGTGCAGTGATGATCCGCGCGCTGCAAGTTCATCGTGTATTCGCTCTAGAGCCTGGTGAATAAAATCCACGCGCCTGTCATATTTATCTTCAAGCGCGTTTAAAATGGTAGTGTCAAAAATAAAAATGGGTAATACATTTTCGTTTTCGCGAAGTGCGTAATACAAGGCCGCATTATCCTGCAGGCGTAAGTCCCGCCGGAACCAGAAAAGGGTTACTTCCTTCTTCATTTTATACTAATTACTTCTTTTAGTAATAGCATCCATCAGTATTTTTCGTGCTATAAAAATACGGCTTTTAATTGTACCAAGTGGAAGCGCCATTTCCTTTGCGATCTCTTCATATTTATAACCGGTATAATACCGGGTAAACGGAACTTTGTACTCGTCCTCCAGGTTTTCTATCTGCCTGATAATGTCTTTTGCGTGTATGCGACTTTCAGAGTGATTATAGCTATTCTGTTTGAAAGCCCGGTTAAGGGCAATATCATCACCCTTACTGATGAGAAGTTTGGTTTTTGTATTACGACGGTAAGTGTTGATAAATGTGTTTTTCATAATAGTGAAAAGCCAGGCCTTCAGGTTACTGCTATCCTCAAATTTACTCCGGTATTTAATGGCCTTTAAATAAGTATCCTGGAGAAGATCCAGGGCATCGTCCAGATTATGTGTCAAACTCAAAGCAAAATTTTTTAAAGAGTTTTTTTCCTGCACGATCCTCGTGTTAAATTCAATTGCTGTCATGTAATGTTTAGATTGCGATACAAAAATATAGTTTTGTTTAAAGAAAAACTAATATCATTAAACAAAATATCTAATGTTTTGATTTTCAAATAATTGTTAACTTAAAAACAAGCTATTTTTAGCTGAAACAAGGCTTTTTAGAGATAAAAATGTATTTTCGCGTTTCAAATTTAGATAGAATGTCGAGTCAATTAAGTGAACAAGAGGTATTAAGAAGACAAAAATTAAGCGAATTAACTGCTTTAGGAATCAATGCATATCCTGCCGAAGAGTTTAAAGTAAACGCGAACGCACTTGATATTAAAGAGAACTACGAGCGTGATAAATTAAATTACAAAGACATTTCTATTGCAGGCCGCATCATGAGCGTGCGCGATATGGGTAAGGCAAGTTTTGCTGTTATACAGGATGCAACAGGCCGGGTACAGTTATATGTCCGCAAGGATGATATTTGCCCCGGCGAGGATAAATCTCTTTACGATGTTGTTTGGAAAAAACTCATTGACATTGGCGACATCATTGGTGTTCAGGGATATGTATTTACCACAAAAACAGGTGAAATTTCAATACATGTTACTTCCTTAAAAATACTGAGTAAATCGCTTAAGCCGCTTCCTATAGTAAAAACGGATGAGAACGGAAACTCCTTTGATGAGGTAAGCGACCCTGAATTCCGTTTCCGCCAGCGTTATGTTGATCTGATAATTAACCCGCAGGTGCGCGACACGTTTAAGAAACGCACCCAACTCGTAAATTCAATTCGTGAGAGTTTAAACAATGCCGGTATGCTGGAGGTGGAAACTCCCATTTTACAAAGCATTCCCGGCGGAGCAACGGCACGACCCTTTATTACGCATCACAACGCATTAAACATTCCCTTATACCTGCGTATTGCAAATGAACTTTACCTGAAACGCCTTATTGTTGGTGGCTTTGAAGGTGTTTTCGAATTTGCAAAAGATTTCAGGAATGAAGGAATGGACCGCACGCATAATCCGGAGTTTACGATTCTTGAGTTTTATGTAGCCTATAAAGACTACAACTGGATGATGAATTTTACCGAAAAATTACTTGAGAAAGTTGCGATGGATCTTTATGGAATAACTGAAGTAACCGTTGGTGATAAACTAATCGACTTCAAAGCGCCGTTTAAGCGTGTTACCATGTACGAAGCCATTAAAGAATTTACCGGATTTGAAATCGGTGGAATGAGTGAAGAACAGCTTCGTGATGTATGTAAAAAATTAAATATTCATACCGAATCCAGCATGGGCAAAGGCAAGCTGGTGGACGAGATTTTCAGCGCAAAATGCGAGGGAAATTATATTCAGCCTACTTTTATTACGGATTACCCGGTTGAGATGAGTCCACTTACCAAAAAACACCGCACGGTAGAAGGCCTGGTAGAACGTTTTGAGTTAATGGTAAACGGTAAGGAAATTGCCAATGCCTATAGCGAGTTAA
>JAYSYG010000725.1:0-8211 GCA_043716685.1 Sphingobacteriaceae bacterium
GATTGCGTATCGGGTAATTTAATTCCTGTTTCTACACGAAACCAAAAATTTGAAAATTTGTTTCCAAAGCTGCTTCCACCAGGAACATTTTCCGAATTCATGTTACGTGCGCCAATGATCAGAGAGCCTGGCTGCGCTTCAATTTTATCAAGAAAATTTACAAGGTCGCTTGGAAAGTGCTGACCATCGCTATCTATAGTGATGGCATAATCATAATCCAGCTCAAGCGCTTTTTTAAAACCGTTTCGGAGGGCCATACCTTTTCCAAGGTTTACAGGATGAGTAACCTGTGTAATGGAATTGTTGAAGTTTTCGAGGATGGCAGAAGTGCTGTCAGTGGCGCCATCATTTACTACAATTAGTTTATCAGTGTAGTGGAGCGTATCCCGGATTATTTTTTCAAGCGTTTTTTCATTGTTATAGGTAGGAATGATCACACAGCATTTTAAATCTGTAAAACGTTTGTTTAAGGTGTGTATTTCTTCGCCCATAACCGCTAAATTCCTAAAAAAACAGGACTGTAAAAATAACAAAAAAGGGCGATTATTAAAGGCTTAAGGGCTTTTTATTGCGGGATACTGAACTTGCCTTTAAACTTAGTGTAGATAATACCAATATTACTGTAATTGCAGCTTACTTCGATTAGATTTTCATCTTTTTTTACGGTAAAACTGAGTTCTAGTTCGGAAGTTTTAGTTGGATTGATCATAGCTAGGAACTTAATGTTGTCGCCGCTTGTCATAATAAGTTCTTTCTGAAATTTCTCCATTAAAATCTCCTTAACGATTTGGGTTAGGCATACGCCCGGAACAATTGGAATTTGAGGAAAATGACCTTTATAGATTGCATGCGCGGCATTAAGGCGGATCCGGCATTTGAAATTCTGCTGGTTTTCAGCAGAAAAATCAGTAGAAATTTCAGTATAAAAGTTTTCAAGCAGGGTGTTTTTCATCTTTATTGTGACTTAGGCAGGTTATTCAATTCTATTTTTAAGCGGATGAGTCCTTTATGTTTAAGCCTTATCCGGCTTGCATTCAAACTATCCGTATATGTGTAATTCACTTTTACCTTTGTAAACAGAGTTCCTTTTTTAATTATTTTCCAAACTAAAGAAGATGTTTTATTTAATTTGTAATAATAACGGAAATCTTCTTTTACCTTATAGACTTTCCCCGTTTTATTTTCATAGATCGCCGCTTCCTTATTCAGAAGATGCTGCAATAAAATAAGTTTCAGATCGGTCTTCAGGAGCTTCAGAATTTTAGGCTTATTCAGAGGCTCGAAGACGTAAACAAGCTTAAATGTGGCGTCCTTTATTTCAAAATCAAACATTTTCATACCTATCTCAGTCACAAAAGTGAGGTGAGAGGTAGCTGGGTCTGTTTGTTTCAGTACAATCAACCCGCTGAAGCGGTGATTGTAAAGGTCAATTTTTGTTTTAAAAAGGAGTGAATTGTCTTTATTGATGATCGGGCGGATCTCTTTTTCAGTAATAGTTGCCGACTTTACAAACCTGTAACCACTGGCAGGTGAACAGGAAACTAATAGCAGAGCAAGGAGACTACTTAAGAATAAATTTATCTGGAGCAACCGGTGCATTTATTTTTTTATTCATGAAATCAATGGTTGTGGTATCTTCCCCATTTTCCACCATTTCCAGTTTAACGACCGAAGTTACGTTTTTGTCAAAATACATGTTTATTTTTTTCAGGCTTTCTTTCATCGATTTTGCAAGGGGAACTAATTCAAGCTTATATTCCTTTTCGTTTTCAAAATACCGGATGCTGAATTTATTGGATCTTAAAATATCACCGTTCACGCAGGAGATCATGATCTCATTGATTTCTTTAAAAACCTTGTTCGCATTCATGTCGTATTTTTTCACCTTATTATTTTCGTCCTTGATCAGGATCTTGTCTTTGTTGATGACAATAACATATTTGTAAGGTGCGTTGTATTCCCAGCGCAGGTTATTCTGTTTCATAAAACAAAATGCCCCCTTGCTGGTTATTTTTTCTGAAAGTACGGCCAGATTTTTTACCTGGATAAAATCACTCTCAATCGAATTCGTCTCTCTGGACATCCTGTCAACCTTTTGTTTAAAGATCAGCGTGTCTTTCATGGGCTTAAAAGCAGATTGTGCCACAAAACTTGCTGTGATCAAAAGAAATAAAAAAAATATAAAACGTTTAAACATAAGCCTTTTCGTGGATGAGTTGATCTAATGCAATTATTTTATAATTCTGCTCTTTTAAATAAAGAAACACTTCTTTTAATACAAGTTCTGTGCCAGCGATAGTATCGTGCATGAGCAGGATGGAACCCGGTTGCAGGCGTTTTTTTATCCTGGAAAGAACCTTTTGTCTGTCTTTAATACTGGTGTCGAGAGAACGGATATTCCAGCCGATCACGTTAAAATTTAGTTTTTTTGCAGCCCGGGCAAGTGCTGGTGTCGTAACGCCGTATGGGGGCCGAAAAAATGCGGGAGTTTTACCGATCACTTTTTGAATTTCTGAATTCGCGCGTTGCAGTTCATTAACAAGTGATTGCGTATTCTTGAAATCTATAAAGTAACTATGCGTGTAACTATGGTTTCCAATTAAATGACCTTTGGCATCTATTTTTTTCAGGATCTCTTCCTTACCGTTAATACGGTTTCCGATACAAAAAAAAGTTGCTTTTGCATTAAACTCATCCAGCACAGTAAGAATTTTTTCAGTTTGCAAAGCCGGACCATCATCAAACGTCAGGGCAATTACTTTGTCCGGAGTGTCTATCTCACAAATTGCTTTTAAATGAAACCCGGAATGAATAAAATAAGCACCGTAAAACTCTATGACTGAGAAAGCCATAAATAACAAAAGGTAAAAGCTCCAATGTACTGAATAAGCCCTATCCACAAGAATCAAGCCTGCCAGGAGCAAAATGAAAACAACAACTATATTCCTGTGTTTTAACATTGTGATACACAGATCATGGAATACTGCTGGTTGTTGTATTGATTTACAATAAGAATATGCCTGATATTTTTTGGCGATTTTGCATTTGGTAAGGCACAGGCGGGAACGGTCTGTCTCTTTAGTATTTGAGCAGCAAACCAGAGAGCGAATGCACTAGCTGTAAAATATTCCCCGCACAAATTTTTAAAATAGGCGAGGGGTAGATCTATAGAAAAATTAAACGTATTTAAAATTTCATCTTTTTTCGAATCCCCATTTATACCACTTAAAACAAGACTTATGTCCGGTTTCGTTAAACCTAGCTCTTTTAAAAAGTGACCGATTTGTTCCAGCAGCTCATTTGCATCGGAAATTTTTTGAAAAGTTTTTACACCATTTATTTTTGCAATACTTTCTGCAGTTTTTGTTCCGAGATTAAAAAAGGCGGCTCCTTCTCCAGCAACGTAGCCTGGAGATTTACTTTGCCAGATTGGCTCTGTGAGATCACTTGTTTTTTTAATATGTCCTGCTCTTTCAAATAATTCACATAAAGGCGGGATCAGTTCGTCTACTCCGCCAACAAGGATATTTTTGGCTTCACCCTCTTTTAATAAAAGCATGGCGTCCAGTAAGGCATATTCAAAAGATAAATTTTGATGCACGTAGGTAAAATTATACCCATGGCATTTTACAATAAGCGCAATTTGTCCGGCTACAGTATTATGGGTGGACTGAATAAACGAAGTAGGGGTAAGCATGCGCTCATCATTAGCGTTCAGGGAGCGTAGAAATTTATCCGTGTCCTCGTAACAGCCCATTGCGGTCCCGACAATAATTGCGTCCGTTTTTTCTTCTCCCGCATTTTTAAGGCACATTAGACCTGAACTGATGCCCATTTTTAAAATGTGGGAGGCCCGGCGGATCATGGCTGCCGGAATATAGTTTTTGTACTCGGGAGGAGTAACGAATAAAAAATTTGAATAAGGTATGGCAGATATTTCTTCAAAAAAGAAATCATCATTAAAAGTAGAGTGAGGTGAAATGCAGGAAGTAGAGTTGATGTATGCTTCCATATTAATTCTTGCTGAAAATTAAAGTGGAACAATTTCCACCAAATCCGAAAGAGTTTGACATAACATTCTCAAGTATCACATTTTTTTCGAGAGCGTTTACTGGTGTAATGGTGAGATCTTTCATTTGCTCTGATCTGTTAAGGCAGGGGAAGATCATATTATTTTGCAGGGATAAAATTGAGATCACTGCTTCTATCGCAGCAGCAGCAGCCAGTGTATGGCCAGTGTATGCCTTGGTTGAACTGAATTTCGGAACCTTGTTGCCGAAAATGTTCTGCATGGCAATTCCCTCAGAAGAATCATTATTTGGAGTACCGGTTCCGTGGGCGTTTATGTAATCTATTTTACTGGCCGGTAGTGTCGCAACCTGTAAGGCTTTTTGCATGGACAGAAATGCGCCATATCCTTCAGCTGATGAAGCGGTTTGGTGGAAGGCATCGTTGGCATTTCCATAACCGCGAAGCACTGCCAGGCTTTTTTTATTAAATTTTTTAATTTGTTCTTCCGATTCAAGTACGAGGTAAGCAGCGCCCTCACCCAGGTTCAGACCTTTGCGGTTTTCGTCAAAAGGCTTGCACCATTCGCTGTCAAGGATCATCAATGTATTAAAACCGTTCAGTGTAAATTTGGATAAAGAATCCACACCACCTACAACCACGCGGTCGAGGATCTTGTTTTTAATTAAACGGACTCCCAGCATTACGGCATTGGCTGCAGAGGAACAGGCAGTGCTTATGGTTGTAACATACTCGTCTATTCCGAAATGCGCAGCAATTTCGTTGGTGCTGACTCCGCTGAAATGTGAATCGATAAAATTTTCGTTTGTTTTATTTTCAAAAAAATCGGTGTAAACCAATTCAGAATGGCACATGCCGGCCACAGTTGTTGACGAGATAAAACCTGTGCGGGCCTCTTTTATATTTTGAATTCCCGCATTGTTAATGGCTTCTTTTGCTGCAATCAGTCCTAACACTGTTGTACGGTTATAACCTTTTGTACCGGCAATAGAATTTAATTCTTCGTTGCTATGTTTTACTTCGCCGCAAACAAACGTAGTGTTATGCAGTGTCTTTAAATGATTTATCTTGCCAATACCTGTTTTGCATTCAGACAACGCGGTAAAGGCTTCATCCACCGTAGAACCTATGGCGGAAATGATTCCCATTCCTGTAATATGAACGCCGCTTGACATGAGGTGATGCAAACTAACTTATTTTGAATGCGCTAAAATATAGTCTGCCATTGTTTTAACGGAAGCAAAAATTGCTTTTGACTCTTTGGCGTCTTCGATCTTAACCTGGTAGTTTTTTTCAAGAAGTACGATCAGTTCCAGTGCATCAATGGAATCAAGGCCTAAACCTGTTCCAAATAAAGGAGCGTTGGCATCAATATCTTCAGGCTTGACTTCCTCCAGGTTTAATTGCTCAACAATTTGTGATTTAAGGTTCTTAATTATTTCCTGTACTTCCATCTTATAAGCTGTATAAATGTTCTAAGTGAGTTGAATTGTGCAATTGAGAAAAACCCGTGTTTTCCTGTTTAAAATTAAGATTTTTAACGCAATATACAAAAGCATCAAGGTCTTTGCCATCCGCGTTGATCCAACCTCCCACTACAGTTGAAGTACTGCTGTTTTGCAACAGGATCTCCGCATAGGTTTGCATAAGGGCCGCGTCAAAGTGTTCCGAAACAAAAAAGGAGTTTTCACCAGTGATCTTATGTTTGATAGCAATTTCGCCGGTAACAATGTTTGGCAACGTGTAAACAAAAACAGAAGGACTTGGAAAATAGTTTTCTTTATCTGCAATGGCATTGGCATGGATCCTGTCACTCTCAAGACTGGAAGCGTTATTCGCAAATACAAGAGCGATCTCATTTTTTGCAAATGTATCAAAGCCTGGTGTGTTCCTGATCAGCAATTCAGTCGCCAGAATACCAAGTTTGCAAAGCTTGTCCATTTTAAAAAATTTAGGATAATTCAGCTCAAAACGCTTGTAAAGACCTGCGAGAAAAACAGCAGGGTCTTCTGTCTCTTCGCCGTGCGCAAGTGGTTCACTATTCAACACAAGTGAATTGTTCCTGATCCTGCAATATGAAATGATCCTGTTTTCCAATTTATAGTTTTTCAAAAATAGCCGCCGCATTGCAACCTCCGAAGCCGGAAGCAGTTTTTAAGCAGGTTCTTAATTCTCTTTTTTCAGTTTGGGTGATCACATTCAAAGTCTGCGTTGTACCAGGTGTTTCAAATCCAAGAGATCTGATCACTGTATTTTCTGTTAACGATTGAACAGAAATAATACTTTCCAGAACGCCCGCGGCGCCGAGGGTATGACCGTAATAGCCCTTTAAACTATTCAGGGGAGCGCCTGTTAATTCAGCTCTTGAAAAAGCCATGGATTCCATTTCATCGTTGTATTCAGTGGCAGTGCCATGCGCGGAAATAAGATCGACCGTTGTTTTGCCGGAGGTTCTGAATGTTTCGGAAATGCATTGGTAAAGGCCATCCCCGGTGCGCGAAGGCCCGGAAATATGGTTCGCATCATTAGCGCTTGCTCCTGAAATAACAGAGATATTGCTGAGGGGATCTGCACTTATTAAGATACTCGCTGCTGCCTCTCCCAAATTAATTCCGGTGCGGTTTTTGTCAAAAGGTTTACACGCGGCATCGCTCATCGCGTTAAAGGATTTAAAGCCGGAAAGTGTAAACTCTGAAACAAGATCTGCTCCACACACAATAATGTTTTTGTAGTTTTTATTTTCAATAAAACGTTTGGCAATAATGATACCCAGTAATCCTGAAATGCAGGCGTTCGAAACCACAAGCGGTGTATTTTCACACTCAAAAAAATTTCCGATCGTTTTTGCAAATTCAGAAAGATATACGCGCTTTTCAGAAAGATGAGGATATTTATTTTCAAGGAGATCTATATTGCCTTTGGTCGTGGATAAAATGATGAGGTTGTTTTTGTCTTTTAGATCAATACCTGATTGGTGCACAACATCTTTGACAGAAAGGATACATAGTTTTTCAAGATGTGTGTATGCCCTTGAATTTCCAATTTCAGTAAATTTTTTGTCCAGTTCCACGTCATTTATTTTTGAACAAAAAAAAGATTTTTCGGAAAAATCAAAGCTATGTTTTTGAAGAGCGGATCTTCCTTTTATAAGGGCCTCAAAATTTTCCCGGCTGGTATAACCAAGTGGACTAATAATACTATGTGCTCCAAAAAAAACGCCCATGGATTATTTTAAATACTCTTTTTTCCAGGCTTCAAAGAAGGGCGGCATGGTGATGAGCAATTCCTTTTTTTCAACGAACATAAAAACCTGGATCGTTTTTCCGGTGCAGACTAATTCGTTAGTGCCGTTAAAGATCTTGTACTCAAAAATAATTTTAGCCGCTGGATCGTCTATCAGCTTGGTTTCAACGCGAATGGTCTCGCCAAAACTGATGGTGCGTTTGTAATCCATCTCCATATGAATAAGTGGAACTGACAAGCCGTTCTGGGTATAAATTTCAGTGTAGGTAAATTTATGCGCCCGCCCGAAATCCTCGCGCCCGTCCTCAAAATATTTCACATAATTACCATGCCAGACAATATTAAGAGGGTCGCATTCGCTAAACCTTACATGTACAAATGTATTATGACATAAAGATTTAATCCTGGTATTTTCTTTCATCAGTATCAGCAGGTTTTTGAATAAAAATTTTCATTTCGCATTCGGCTATTTTAATGCCATTGCAAACGGAGCTTCCTTCAATTAAGGTTACGCCCATTACTTCTGCTTTAATAACAATTGTTGTTTCCAATAGTTCACCCACTTTAGGGAAAGCATGAATTTTAAGGTCCTTTATTGCACCAATAAATCCAAGCACGGGCGCTATGCCCATTTTTTTTACCTCGTAACCGGCTTTTGCAGCTGCTGTCTGCGCAATATTTTCAATAATACCCGGCTCATGCAGAATCCCGTTTTTTACGAAAATGTTGCTTTCTTCTATCTTAAAAGTGGTTTTGGTGGTTGTTCCTTCACAATACGTGAGCGTATCTATCATCACGATCGGCTGCGCCTGGGGAATGTATTCTGTGATATGTTCTTTAACAACTAAAGGGGCTTCCATAGCTTAAACGGATAAGTTACGAAGATACGATTAATTTGAAAAACCTGCCTAAATGCTGAGAGTGGTTACGAATCTAACT
>JAYSYG010000726.1:0-2672 GCA_043716685.1 Sphingobacteriaceae bacterium
GTAGACGTTGCTGGTGTGGCTCCCTGGAAATTCCAGGTATAACTTGCTGCACCAAGACTTGTATTTGAAAAAGTATAGGCCGTGCAGATAGAGGGACTGTTATTAGTGCTTAGCGTTGGTGTTGGAAAGACAAGGTTGATATTGTCAATGTAGATAATTTGTGCATAATGCCCCCGGTTAATAAAGCTGAACATTACATTTCCTTGTCCGGCCGTAATAGTAGAGATGTTAACAGACTCCGTTCTCCATTGTGTACTGGTTGGTATAAATGCCGTTGTTTGGTCGGGTGCTGTTGCTAAGGATGAGTTGCCCTTAAGATAAATACTGCTCCAACTGGTACCACAATTGGTGGAGACCTTTACTTCGAGGGAATCCCAATACGATGAATTGTATCGCGCGTAGGCTACATCAAAAAGCAGACTAGCGGTGGCAACACTTGTAAAATCAAATTTAGGACTGCGCATTTCATCTCTTTCGCCGGGAACATTAATATTGTAATTATCAAACATCGCACATGCCGTACTGGTACCATATCCACCAACTCCGGTTTTGCGTTCCCAGTAAAGATTATCGTTCCAGATATTATTTGCCACCCAGTTAGGCGGTAAAAAGGTGGCAGATTGAAATCCTTCAAAAAAGGGTAAAGCAATAGGATTCGAAACTGTCACATAAGAAAGTTTTGTTTTAGTGTTGCTTCCATTTGCGTTGGTTACAGTAAGCGAAACAGAATAGGTGCCTGCTGTACTCCATTGCACTGAAGGATTGGAAGAAGTAGACGTGGCAGGTGTACCACCCTGAAACGTCCAGCTCCAGCTTGTAGGAAAGTATAACGAACTGTCGATAAACGGTATAGCTACATTTGGACAAGTGCTGGGAAGGAAGGCATAAAAATTAGCCAGTGGTGGAAGCGCTGAAAATGTTGCAGCGCAATTCATAGCAGCAAAGGCATCTATTCTTCCTGCTCCAAGCTGGCTGCCCGACATATAACCGGAATTTCCGCCAAGAGTATAAATGTTTACGGCAGTAGAAGAAAGACAATTTAAAACATCGGTGCGTGTCATACCCGGACTTTTAGAGAGCATTAAGCCCGCCAATCCTGCAACCAAAGGTGTGGACATGGAGGTGCCGCTATACTGGGTGTATGCAGCTGTTGATATATAAGGCACTGTACTCAGAATATTATTTCCCGGAGCGGAGATATCCACCCAACTGCCAAAATTTGAAAAGCCGGACTTAACATCAGCCGGATCAACAGACGCTACACAGTACACATGATTGTAAGCTCCCGGATAATTAGGTGTACTTGAGCTAAGGTTGCCCGCAGAAGCAAAAATGATAGAGCCACGGTTCCAGGCATAATCGATCACATACTGCTCTGTTTGAGAAGAACCGCCGGAATTGCCCCAGGAACAGGAAATGATTTTCGCTTTTGCTTTTACCGCATATAGAATCCCTTCGTATCCAAAATCCACAATATATGAAGCTGTGTTATCAAAAGAAGATTTAACAGGAATGATCTTTATGTTCCAGCCAATTGAGGCTACTCCAAGGGAATTATTGTTATTTGCTCCTGCAATGCCGGCACAATGTGTGCCATGATCCTGTGCAGTATTCGTAGGATTAGTAACCCCGTCCAACCCAGCGACGTCATAGCCATTAATGTCGTCGATATAACCATTGCCATCATCGTCCACATTCGTGGTTCCGCTTGCCTCAATGGTATTGGTATACGTATTTCCCAGAAGATCTGCATGGTTAGCCATTACTGCATTATCTACAATTGCCACAGTAATATTGGAGTTGCCATTAAAGACATTCCAGGCGTTTTGTGCATTGATCTGGTTGAGGTGGGTGGAGCCGCTGCTTGTTGCAAACAAAGGGTCATTAGGGATCACATCGGTTTTGTTCAATCTCACCTTCTCTGCGTATTCAACGCCTTTTATGCTTGCTAATTCATCAATAAAAGCTTCAATTTTTTTAACCTGTGTAAACTCAATTTTTAAAATGCCTGATAAGATCTCATCGTCACTTGCCTGGTAAAAGGGTCTGTGGACCTTTGTAACGCCGTATTTGGCAGCAAGATTTTTTATCAGAGCAAATTTGGCCAGAGGAATATTTGTGGGATCTTCGTGTGAAATTCCTTTTATAGAGGCTTTGGTAAATTTTACATACATTCTGCCATCCACAAATTCTTTATAAACAGTTTGTGCGTAACTAAGATTAAGACATATAACACTAAATAAAAGGCTCAGTAAGTTTTTTTTCATCATCAGGTAAAATATTTTCTTTCTAAATATAACGATTTGAGATGAACCTGAAAAGCCCTGTACTCATTCAAAGTCTCGTTTTACTCATCGAAAATTGACCTTTCCACCACAAAAAAAGGTTAATATTTAGCTGTTTTGTCGGGCCTCTAAATTAAAAGTAATTATATTTAGACTTGTCAATACCTTGAAACTGGACTTTATGAGAATTGCGGTTATAGATTGTGGAACGAATACCTTTAATTTAATAATCATCGAATTATCGGGTAAAAAAAAGTATGAGAAGCTTTATTCTACACGCATAGCTGTAAAATTAGGCGAAGGCGCCATTAATAAAGGCTACATTGCCAGGGCAGCATTTTTAAGAGGTATTGAAGCGATCAGTATTTTTAAACAAAAATTTGAAGA
>JAYSYG010000727.1:0-2671 GCA_043716685.1 Sphingobacteriaceae bacterium
ACCGATGGCACCGTATATGTTGCAACAGTTGTTTGGGTGTTAAGGATTAATGGTGTAGGCGACCAGTTAATAGTGGAAGGGTTCGCCGCCGAACCAGAAGGGGTGAGCGTTATAACAGCTACCGTACCACCACATCCAGCCTGAGCGGTTGATGCCAGAAGAAGAGGTGCAGCAGTAATGGTAGTGGTTATTATACGTGCAATTGGCGCACATGATCCCGGAGGCTGCATGTACAACGTATAGGTTGCCGAAAGAGAAGAAGTAAAACATTGATTGGATAAGGAAGGTGTATTATAGGGAGGTCCTACTCCAGGGCCGGCCCATGAATAGGGTCCGAGTCCTGGTGTTGCACAAATTGTAGCGCCGGAAGCACCACAGGTTGGAACAGTTACACTTGCCGTTCCTGCGGCAAAAGGGGTGCCGTTGCCGGTTACAACCATTGGTGAACATTTCGCGTCAAAATAAATATAACCACCGTGACCACCTGCGTTGCAATCCACTACGGTTACATCAATCTGCACAAGAAAATTTATATACGGCGTCAGATCAAGTGCAGAGGTTGTCCAGTTGGCATACGTCCAGCCTGCACCTTGCGAACCAATACAGGGACTAAAAGAAGGGCCTCCTGGCGGTATTGTAAAAGAGCAGGCAGAGCCTGGAACTGCTATTGAAATATTAGGGCAAGCTAACAGTGTAGAAGCATTTGTTGTTGTATTTGTAATGGTTACCTTAATATTAAATCCTGCCTGGCCGCAGCAGGGATGCGATCCATCTTCAATAATGGCAATGTAAGCATATTGAAAAAGCGCACTGGTTGGAGTTGGAATAAATGCTTTAGACATACGCACCGCCTTGGCGCCAGCCTGATCGTCATTGAGCCGGATGAAGGCATTACCAGAAGGTGAATTATTTGAAGACGCGTCAAAATAAGAACTGATGCTTCCTGGAATTCTGGAGTCAGTAACAGACCCAGTATAGACTGTATATAAATTTACTGAATTAAGAGTGGGCAGGTTACAACTGTTAACGTTTGTACCCGACTGAAGTGTCCATCCCTGCACGGCTGTTGGCGCAGAGATAGTTGAGTTTGCAAGTTCAAAATCCTCATTGTTACATGCACCACCGGGTAAAACAGAAGGACGTTGCAGAGGCAGGTTCTGAAAAAGTGTTTTAGTTGGTAGTGTTTGAAGATGGTATTTCTGTTTCACGAACGTTCTTTTCGTCATGTACATATAAACTTTAAATTCCTTTCCGTAATACCCATCTGCCAAAGCTCCCGCAGATGCTGATTGTTCATCGAAGCCGGCAACAGAATCGGTGGTATAGATGTAATTTGCCATAATATCTACCTGGGCAGAAGCAGTTTTATTAAAGGCTGTAATGAGCGCAAGTACAGCTATTACTTTTTTTATTTTCGTTTTCATGGTAATGGGATTTTAGAGTGACAGTTAATTCTTTCAACTGCATTATGGCCTTAACAAATAGCATGCCGAAAAATTAAATTGTGTTAAATTTGATTTTTTTAACCGATAAGAAATTAAACCTATCTTTGAATTTTAACACAACAACTCTATGCAATTATTACAAAATAAAGTGGCACTAATAACAGGAGCGACCCGTGGAATTGGCAAAGGCATTGCTTTAACCTTCGCGAAAAACGGCGCAAATGTGGCTTTTACGTATGTTAGCTCAGAAGAAAAAGCAAAAGCGCTTGAACTGGAATTACAGGGCTTCGGCATAAAAGCAAAAGGATATAAAAGCGATGCTGGTGATTTTAAAGCAGCGGATGAACTCGTTACTTCAGTCGTAAATGATTTCGGGACTATTGATATACTCGTAAATAATGCAGGGATCACACGCGATACTTTGTTAATGCGCATGAGCGAACAGCAGTGGGATGAAGTGATCAATGCCAATTTAAAATCTGTTTTTAATCTTGTTAAGGCTGTTCAACGTCCGATGCTTAAAGCCAAAAAAGGCTCTATTATAAATATGAGTTCAGTAGTTGGTGTTAAAGGCAATGCGGGGCAAAGTAATTACGCAGCCTCAAAAGCCGGTATTATCGGATTTACAAAATCAATTGCGCTTGAGCTGGGGTCACGTAACATCCGCAGCAATGCTATTGCCCCGGGTTTTATTGAAACCGAAATGACGGGTGCGCTTGATGAAAAAGTAATACAGCAATGGCGCGATGCTATTCCGCTAAAACGCGGCGGCTCTGTAGATGATGTTGCCAATCTTACTTTGTTTTTAGCCAGTGACCTTAGCACATACATTACCGGGCAGTGCATTAATGTGTGCGGCGGAATGCTTACCTAAAATCCTATTTGTAATGGATTTATAAAATTTCAGATCTTGTTCTCAAAAATCATAATTAATACTCCCTGGTACTTTTTTTTTATAAGTCTTGGCATTAGTGCAGGCGTTGCGCTCTGGCTGTATTATAAAAACAAAAAAAATACAGAAGCTCCTGCAAAAGTTTTAATTGGCATGGGAATACTGCGGTTTCTAAGCTTCTTTTTTATACTACTCTTCCTGCTTAATATTTTTTTTAAGCGTTTGCAGAATGAAACGGAGAATCCGTCCGTTTTAATCGCTATTGATAATTCCACTTCTATTGGTGCTTCGGGAGATAGTAATTATATAAAAGGTGATTTTCAAATCGGGCTTG
>JAYSYG010000728.1:0-2670 GCA_043716685.1 Sphingobacteriaceae bacterium
TTGCAGCACAGCCGCAGCAGCAGCGGTGTAAAAGAACCAACAGACATAAATAAGCTGGCTGATGAATATTTTCGCCTTGCTTATCATGGCTTGCGTGCAAAAGATCCACGGGATGCTGCGCACAAATCCTTTAATGCAACGATGAAAACTGATTATGATGAAACTATCGGAAATATCAATACCACTCCGCAGGATATCGGCAGAGTTATTCTAAATTTAATTACCAATGCATTTTATGCTGTTGATGAAAAAACGAAATCAGGGATTGATAGTTACGAACCAACAGTTTCAGTAATTACAAAAAAAGAAGGGAGCAATGTCTTTATCACTGTAAAAGATAACGGCAACGGTATCCCCGAAAAAGTGTTGGAAAAAATATTTCAACCCTTTTTTACAACAAAACCCCCAGGACAGGGAACAGGATTAGGTTTGAGCATGAGCTATGATATTGTGAAAGCGCATGGTGGTGAAATACAGGTAAAAACAAAAGAAGGTGAGTTTACAGAGTTTATAATTGAGTTACCATTTTAATAATTTGAGGTAAAATTTTATTATGAAAAGTTTTTTGTTATTAATATTTATCATCTGCACGGGCAGAGGCTTTTCGCAAGTCACCCCGCCTCCTTTATATGAAATTAAATCTGATACTGCGGTTCCTAAAATTCCGGATAATTACTGGCAAATGCTGGCGGATACTACAGGCCGGTTAACAATTACTGATGTACGATCACTGTTTAAATCAAATCTTTTTCACCAAAATACCACTCAGCAATCAGGTATCGGTTTTAGAAAAATTAAGAATTATTGGCAACGCTTAAGGTTGAAAAATACAACTGCTAATGAAATTAAACTGGTGTTCAACAATGCTCCTTCAGCAGATCGCTACGATATTTACACATGTCGTCAAAACGGCGTAACGGAACATTCTGTAAGCGGATCATATGTGGCATTGAGTCAACGTGACGGATATAAAAATTCTGTTGCAGTTCCGTTGGTCCTTTCTCCCCGGGAAGAAATAATTATTTATAAGAAAATATACATCAACCATTCAGCCACTTCAGGCGAACTTTTAATTGGCTATTCTTTCTTTGAGCCTTTTTTGAAAAAGACTTATATAGATATACCCTGGTATATAGGTGATGTTCGCAACTGGCTTATCGCAGGGATCATGTTTTTTGGCTTTTTCTTTAATTTCTTTTTTTATTGGATCGATAAAGATAAAGTGTACTTATACATGGCTCTTCTTCTTTTAGTAGAAGGCTTATGGTATTTAACTACCAACACTTCAATAACGTTTAGGGATACCCCCCTGCTTAAAACGTACTTTGATACTTTTATTACACATTGTCTTTTCTTTTTTCTTGTCACACAATTTGTACGACACTTTTTAAAAACAAAAATATATTATCCGAAATGGGATAAAATATTGAGTGTTTTACTTATCCTCATGCTTTCTACTAATATTGCGCAGAGATTCTTTTTTGCAGATATTTTCACTAAATCTTCCCTACCGATTGCCAGACTATTTGTTACAATATGTTTCATCGGATTAATGTTATGTCTTTTATTAAGTTTCATTTTTTTTAAAAAAGAGAAAGATTCGTTTACGAATATTGCAAGTATAGCAGCCATTCCTACTTTCTTTTTATGGAGTGCAGGATATGGTTTTAGTCAATTATTTAAGTTATTTTCTTCGAAAAATGAGACAATCCCAAGCATTGTGCAATGGTATTTAGATCATGAGATGCAGGTGGAAATGTTTTTTATAGGATGGTTTGCCATTCTTTTTACATGGGTGCTGTTACAACGTTATGCACGCCTGCGAAAAGAATATGCCCAACAGGAGTTAATCAGAGAAAGGGAAAAAACTGAAATCATAAATCAACAGAAAGAAGTACTCGAAAAAGAGGTTGAGGATAGAACCACAGAGCTGAAGCGATCATTTGCAGAATTACAGGATACACAAGCTCAACTTATACAATCCGAAAAAATGGCAAGCCTCGGAGAACTTACAGCCGGCATAGCCCATGAAATTCAAAACCCGTTAAATTTTGTAAACAATTTTTCTGAAGTAAGCAAAGAGTTGATCAGCGAAATGGTTGAAGAAGTAGATAAAGGAAATACTGCAGAAGTAAAACTGCTGGCTATTGATGTACAGCAGAATCTGGAAAAAATCCTTCACCATGGCAAACGTGCTGATGCAATAGTAAAAGGCATGCTTCAACACAGCCGCACCAGCAGCGGACAGAAGGAACCAACTGATATCAATAAACTTGCTGATGAATATTTACGGTTAGCGTATCATGGCCTGCGTGCAAAAGACAAATCTTTTAATGCAACAATGAAAACGGATTATGATGAAAACATTGGAAACATTAATATCATTCCGCAGGATATAGGAAGAGTGATTTTAAATTTAATCACTAATGCATTTTATGCGGTTGATGAAAAGAAAAAACTTTGTCAGGGTGAGCCTGCCTACCGGACAGGCAGGCTTGTCGAAGCCGATTACGAGCCAACAGTTTCTGTTTCTACAAAAAAAATAAATGACAAAGTAGAAATAAAAGTTGCCGATAACGGCAATGGCATTCCGCAAAAAGTATTGGATAAAATATTTCAACCTTTCTTTACTACAAAGCCTACGGGGCAGGGAACCGGATTGGGATTGAG
>JAYSYG010000729.1:0-2667 GCA_043716685.1 Sphingobacteriaceae bacterium
GCAAGCGTTGATTTTCCCGACCCGGGTAAACCTCTTAATATGATAAGTGAAGGCATGAATTAACGGGTTAATAATACAAAATTTAGCGTAGCGATGAGATTAATTTTATAAAACAAAAGGCCATACATGTTGTATGACCTTTTAATGTTATCTGTGACCACCGCCACCGCCGCGTGAACCACCGCCGGAACTTCCACGACTCCCGCCGCCTCCGCTTCTTCCCCCGCCGCCGGTCGACCTGAAACCGCCACTGCCTGAATGAGGAGTGCTGTTTACCCTTTGATTGCTATTGCCACCCTGGGATTGCCTTTGGTTTGTACTTCTTTCTGTTTTGTTTGTATTACTTTGTTTCTGCTGGTTATTCTGATCCCTTGTCCTCACATTGTTTCCTGAACTATTTGTTCTTGGCGCATTGCTTACTTTCCTGTTTCCGTCTCCGGAATTGCGCGGCTGACTTGTACGGTTACCAATGTTATTAGAAGGGGCGTCTCTGCGTGAGTTATAACGTGGAGCTGTTTTTTGTACATAGCTTGATGAAACACGTCTTCCGTAATAATAATTATGCACGTGTGGAAAAGCGTGATTATGTCTTCTATAACCATAGAACCCATAATTATATCCAACAAAACCACTGTGGTAAGAATACCAGCCGTAAGGCCTCCATGGAGAATACCAGCCTGGATAATAGCCCCAATACCATGGAGAAACCCAATAGGCGTAGCCCGGTGAATAAATATAGGTAACGCTAGGCCAAGCCCAGACATTTATCATGACATGCGAAGAAGAAGAATTGCCTGATTCATAAACATCATCATTTACGGCATCGTTACTCTTTTTTGAAGCACTCTTAAGCGGCGCCTGGTTTTCGGGTTCAATGATGTAATTTTTGCCGTACAGGGTCTCATCGCCCACAATTTGCACATGAGCTGTATTGTTGTCCTTTTTTACGATTTCAATTACTGCCACGTCCTGCGATTCCGATTTGCTAACGGGATCCTGGATCACAATGGAATGAAACTCATCTTTTCCATAATCTACTACGCGTAAATAATCAACCTGGTTGTCACCATTAAGATCTAAGTTATTTACTTTGGTGTCGGCTGAGTTGAGTCTTTTTTCAAAATCTTCTATAGAAGAAGATTCTTTAAAAATGCTTAGAACAGCATTCAGATCAAGATTGTCTCCTGGCATTCCAAGCGAGTCGCTTTGAGAATACACGGAAGTGCCTAAAAGCAGAAAAGCCCCCAGCACACTTATTTTTACACTGTAATTCATGATTAAATTTACAAGATTAGATGCAAAGGCGGTGCTATGGTTTAAGCATTTTGTGTTATAATACGTTAAAGCCTCTGTAAATTGTAATTATATTTGAGGGATAATAGAAATTAACAAAAAGCACCTCCAAATGTCTTATTCTCAAATCGCAAATAAAAAAGTGTTAGTAACTGGCGGTGCCGGGTTTATAGGTTCTAATCTTTGCGATAATCTTCTTAAAAATAACAATCAGGTAATTTGTCTTGATAATTTTTCAACTGGAAAAAAAGAAAACATAGCGCCTTTTTTGGCCGATAAAAATTTTAAACTGATCACCGGAGATATTCGTAATCCCGAAGATTGCCGCAAGGCTGTTGAAGGTGTTGATATTGTTTTACAACAGGCAGCATTAGGCTCGGTGCCAAGATCTTTAAATGACCCGGTTACGACGAATGATGTAAATGTAAGTGGCTTCCTGAATATGCTTGTTGCAGCGCGTGATGCTAAGGTAAAACGGTTTGTATACGCAGCAAGTTCTTCTACTTATGGGGATTCCAAATCTCTTCCAAAAACAGAAGATATAATTGGCAAGCCTTTATCTCCCTATGCAGTTACAAAATATGTAAATGAACTGTATGCGCATGTGTTCGGTTTAAATTACGGCATGGAGTTGATCGGCCTTCGGTATTTTAATGTGTATGGCCGCAATCAGGATCCTGATGGGGCTTACGCTGCAGCTATTCCTAAATTTATAAAGTTATTTATGGGACATCAGTCGCCGCTTATAAATGGCGATGGGACAAATTCGCGTGACTTTACGTATATTGAAAATGTGATCCAGATGAATCACCTGGCGGCTCTAACACAAAATGAAAAGGCTATTGGCCAGGTATTTAATACCGCGGTTGGAGAACGCGCAGATCTTAATACGCTTACGGGTTTATTAAAGCAGTTTTTATCAGAGTTCGATCCTAAAATTGCGGATGTAAAAATCACCTATGGTCCGGAACGTGCCGGGGATATTCCACATTCACTTGCTTCTATTGAAAAGGCAGAAGATCTGTTGGGTTATAAGCCAAGTCACACATTGGATCAAGGTTTGAAAGAATCAGTGAAATGGTATTGGGAGAATTTGAAAGGCGGGTAGAAATGCAAAAAATAAAACCGTACTCTTTCAGTTTTTTTAAATACGAATTCCAATAATACAAACATCATCTAATTGTTCCAGATCATTTCTCCAATTCTCAAATAATATTTCAAGAATTTCTTTTTGAGAGTTCAGGTCTTTGTTCTGCATTGCCAAAAGCTCGTTTTGCAATTGTTTGTATTTGAATTTTTTTCCTTTTGGTCCTCCAAACTGGTCTGCATACCCGTCGGTAAAAATATAGAGGCGGTCTCCCTTTTTAAGCTGTA
>JAYSYG010000730.1:0-8173 GCA_043716685.1 Sphingobacteriaceae bacterium
CAAAGCCTCTTTCATGTGTTCAAGCAGAAGATCTTCGTTTACACGCGCTATTTTTTCCTCTTCTTCAAGACTGGTTTCTCTTATCTCAAAATCAAGATAGGTCTCCGGTAGAAAATGTTTGCCCTTATTCTTCCTTAATTCACTAATGCAATAATTCCTTACCACAAAGCCCAACCAGGCTTTAAAGTTTTTTACTTCCGACTTGCGGAGATCTACCATCAGTTTTTCAAAGATCTGCATCACCGCATCCTTTGCTATGTCCTTATCTCTAAAATAAAATAAACAGGCTCCAAAAACAGTTTTTACATGCCTTTCGAACAGATCGCCCACCACTGATTTATTTCCAGAATGAAAATAATCCAGTACCAGCTCCTCATCATTTGCGCTATTTTTTTTACTAAACAACCACATATATCCGTCTGTCTAAGATAAGACGATAATAAATCAGTATTCCATAAAAATAATATTTATTTGGCCTGAATGTGTTCAACACGTTTCTGCGCCAGGGATGCGGAAGGTTTTAGCCCAATGTCATTTAGTTAAGGATTATCGCGGTCACATTTGAAAACTTTAACGGAATTTTAGATTCTTTACTTCTTTTTAGAACTTACTTTTCCCTTGATGGAAAAGTAACAAAAGATCAAGGCTCCATAAAATTTTCCTGGAAAATTTTATGAGGCCGGTCTACCAAAACCCGTCCACCAGACGGCACGTACAGTACATTTTATAAGGGTATTTTCTTAACTAAATGACATTGAGGTTTAGCCCCCGCAGCCGCGAGTGAGTGTGCGAAACTCGCGGCGAGGAGGCCGAAGCGAAGCGAAGCCTGTAGCAGCCCGCCCCCATGGAGTAGAAAAACATAGTTTGATTTTTCTCCGGTTTTTCGCTTCATGGGGAGGCGCCCAAATAAAATAAAAAATATATAACGCCAAAATTTTTTATGGAAAAAAGAAAAGAATAACGCCTTAATAGCGAAAACCGGTTCATTACAAATTTAAAAACCTACCAAAATGAAAAACTTAAATTATAAAAATGTGCTATGCGCACTTCTTACACTTACCGCCTTATCTGGCACAGGTCAATCCATAGGCGAAATACGCGGAATAATTAAAGATAAAGAAGATCTGCAACCCGTTCCTTTTGCAACCGTAAAAATATTGCAGGGGACCCAGTTGATCGGTGGTACTCAAACGGACATGGATGGCCGCTACAATTACAAGCCACTCGTACCTGGTATCTACGAGATCGTTATTACAGAACCAGGTCACCAGACCCAGCCTGTAAATAAGATCAAAGTAATTCCTAACGAAGCCACATACGTGGATGTAAAATTAACTGCCAATACCTTTGGAACTGTGGATGTGTTTGCCAAACCAATTGATTATACTACCAGTGGTGTTGATAAAACCATGTTCAATCAGGTAAGTATGGATGCTGATGAAATTACCAACTGCTCCGGTGGCACACGAGGAGATATTGTCAGCATGTTACAATATATGACTACTGATGTTATTTCTACGGGTGACGGAAAAGTACATTTCAGGGGAGCGAGAAGCGATGCCAGCGCTTATTTTGTAGATGGGGTAAGAACTTTGTATCCGGGTACCATTCCGGGCTTATCCATCGAGAACATAAGTGTTTTTCCGGGAGGTGTACCCGCCATGTACGGCGACCTTTCGAGTGGCGTGGTGCTTGTAACAACAATGGGATACTTTAGTGGCATTCGTGAAAAAAATGTGCGCACCGCTGCAAAGAAAGAAAATGAAGCGCAGGAAAAAGCCTCTAAGAAAGCGAAAGAAGATGAGGAAAAACGTTTGAAAGAAATTGAGGAGGAAAAGGCGAAGGAGAAAGGTACTAAGGAATAAAATTTAACAGCTATAATGTAACATAAGGCGTATAAGGAAACTTATCGCCTTTTTTGTGAAATTGACTCGTAATCAGAAAACGATTTTCGTAACAGAAATAAAATATATTTATACCAAATTCTTTGCTCTTTTATTCCATTTGAATTAAATTTCTACATAAACGTCACCACTTATACATTTAATCAGTCCTTTTACCCCAGTGCAATTAAAACTCCATTTCTAATGTTTTAGTTTGTATCAAACAACCAAAAAAAAATCACATTTAAAATCTTAAGGACATGAAAAAACGGATTTAGCCTGCATTTCGAATAGAAGCAGTCAACGTAAATATTCCCTATACGACAATAACTATTCGTGATCGATAAAGACAATCACGCTCATATACCAATATTAGAATCAATTGATTCAGATGATTTTAAATAGTACCATAAAAACTTTAAATAATAACGTAAAAACAATTAACATGAAAAAACAAAATCTACTTTTCGCTCTATTTTGCCTGACAATACTTTCGGCGGAACTTTTTTCACAGGCATGGACGCCTGGTAACGCAACGTCTTCACAAAATATTTTCAGAGCTGGCAAAGTAGGCATTGGCACTTATTTTGTTCCTGACGCTGTTATTTCTCCTGCCGCCTGGTATAGTCCTGCTTCTGCCCCTCAATTAGATGTATGGGCGCAAAACACCTTAAATACCTCGGTGGGAAGTTCTATTCTGCTTGGAAGTTTTTCAGGACCTACTGGTGTTCCCGGCTCATCGCAATGGATAAGAAATAGTAGATGGTTGCTTCGCTCAGGAACTGCGAGTCCATGGACATGGAGTGGCGTAAGTGTACATGACGGAATTTCGGTTGATGGTTCATTCCTTACTCCTGCTACAGACACAAAAACATGGTGGGAAAGAGATCCATCAGCTGATTTACAGACATGGGGGAACGATAATAATAAATATATGCGTTTGGCCCATGGGAAACTCGCTTTGGGAACCGGGTATAATCCTGATGAATCGGCGAATGCATGGTATGGAAGCACCCCTGGACCTATTTTTGAACTGTCCTCAGTTGGTAGTCTAGGACTGAGCGCGGGAAACAACATGTTATTAAATAGTTTTTCTGCCAATGGTAACCCGGGCTGGATAAGACGAAGTAATTGGTTACTACGTAAGGCTATTTTACCACAAACTTATCCATTTAGTAATTTATTCATGCATGATGGACTTTCAATTGACGGATCCTATAGTACCCCAGGAACTAATACTAAAACATGGTGGGAAAGGGACGCGATAAGTGATTATCAGGGGTGGGGGCAGGATAATTTGACTTATATGAGTTTGTTCCAGGGTAGGTTAAGAGTTGGAAATCCATTGCAAACAACCAGTCCACATTATTACTCAGGTCTTTTTACTGTTAAAGGAAAAATAGTTTGCCAGGAATTAATAGTTACAACAAGTCTTTGGGCTGATTTTGTTTTTGACAAGAATTATAAACTTATGCCTCTAAATGATCTGGAAAATTTCTATAAAGAAAATAAACACTTACCTGAAATTCCAAATGTCAACGAAGTTTCTGAAATGGGAATTGATGTTGGTGCAATGAATACGCTGCTGCTTAAAAAAGTAGAAGAGCTTACCATTTACCTTGTTGATCAAAACAAAAGACTTGAAAATCTGGAGCATGAAAACAAGCGCCTAACCATTAAAAAATAATTTTTTTCGGTTAATTAAACAGGAATAACTCTTGATCTCATTTTAAGAAAACCTTAAGTATGAGTATGCAACCAAAAATTCATCAAAAAATACTAAACATGAAATATCTAAAGCAAATTCTAGTAATATCAATACTCTTTGCGGCAAACATTTCTTTAAAAGCGCAGTCTCCACACTTTATTGACACTATGTATTTTGAAGTAGTGGATTCAGAGCATGGATATTATAAAATAAAAGATGCGTCCTCAGCCAGCGTTGAAAACGTAATCTCCAGGTTAAAAACTATGTACAACCTTTCCACCGGTGACACCTATGTTTTATTAGGAACAACCAGCAGTATAAACGGTATGCTTCATAAAAAATACCAACATCTTCACAACGGTATAAGCGTACGCAACTCACGTTTAATTATACACACTAGCGAAAGTGGAAGTATTTTAACAGTGAACGGTTCTTTTGTAAGTGCTATCGATCCTAAATATAGAGTAAATAAAACGGAATTGCAAGCCATAACTAGTGCCATAGATGCCGCAAAAGCTGTAGGTGTAACAACGTTCTTATGGGAAGAAACAAGCTACGAAAGAGCGTTAAAAGAAGAGAAAAATGATAAAAATGCTACTTATTATCCTACAGCAAAATTAATGTATTATCCAGGTACCGATAATATTTATATTCCGGTATATGAGGTTACAATTCGTTCTTTTAAACCTTTTGCTTCAGAGTATTTTTATATAAATGCAGATAATGGTTCCCTGCTTCTTAAAGTGTCGGCATTAGAAAATTGCTTTGCAGAACATAAAACAAAAGCAAAACCGGTGAAACAGCCTGCCTTAAAAGCTAGTGAACAAAAGCCAATACTAGACCCTACAAGTTGTAATGGGGACTGCAATAGCGGTAGCGGCGGCACTATTATGTACAATAGCCAGAATCAGAGCATAGCTATTGGTAAGCATCAGTTTGGAATAGATTGTAAATACAGGCTCTTGGAATCGTGTGATGGTCAGCCTTTGCATACTGTTAGCAGAACTATTGTAAGCTCTAATTCCGGTAGCAGTCCAAATTTTGAATACACCGATCAAAATACGACTTTTAACTTTTCTCCCACCAAACATGGTGTACAAGTGCATTGGGGACTGGAGCAGGCTTTAGAATTTTACAGAGTCAAATGGAACAGAAGCAGTATGGACGGAAATAAAAACGCGATATTTGCAGTTTTGAACGACACTATTTTTGGAACAGAGAATGCTTTTTATGATCGCATCTCGGACGAAATATCCTTTACACCTCCTAGTGCCAATTTTTCCAGCGGCCTCATTTCATTAGATATAGTAGCCCACGAATTCACACATGGTATTTCCAAGTATGAAGTAGGCTGGAATCTAACCGGCGAACCGGGCGCACTTAACGAATCGTTTAGTGACATTCTTGGTAAAATGATTGAATTCTATGCAAAGAGTAATCATTCTACCGGTACAAATTTTACTTATGTTTATATGAACGACGCAACCTCAAATATGACTATTCTAAGAGATATGTCTCAGCCTTCCAATACCGGCAATCCTAATTTTTTTGGAGGAACAAACTGGATAAACCCAACATCTTCTATAGATGATGGAGGCAGGCATACCAATTGCCAGGTTCAGAATTACTGGTTTTACCTTTTGGCAGAAGGCGGAGCAGGAAACCTTGGATCTTTGGGAGATTACTGCGTAAAAGCGCTTGGTAAAGATGCTGCAACGAGAATTGTTTATGAAAGCTTGACAAATTGTATTACTTCTGGGGCTACTAATTTTGCGGGTGCTAGGGCAGCCTCGATAGCTGCAGCAACTAATCTTTATGGAGTCAACTCTAATGAAGTGGCACAATGCACGCAAGCTTGGTTTGCTGTCGGCGTGGGCGGACGATACAATGGTAAAATGCTTCTACAAAATCATACCGCTACAGGAAGTGAAACATACAAGGATTGGAATTGCAAAGTAGAGGTTAGTAATTTTAATACCAATAGCGGCTCTAATGTTACTATTACTTCTGGTACAGAAATAAGTTTATTACCTGGGGTAAGTTATCTAGCTAATTCAGAAGTTAGAAATTATATAGCCATTTCAAACTGTACAGGAAGCGCCAGGCTTTCTGATACACAGGGTTTGAACGAGACAGCTGTAGATCAGAATGTAGGCGATATAAATTCAAAGCCGATGAACGTATTTAAGTATACAGTTATGCCAAATCCTACTTCGGGTAGTGTTAAGGTCAGCTTACAAAATGCGGTGGAGTATCCTACGCAAATTGTAGTTATGAATCTTTTAGGAAATGTGCTTCTTGAAAAAAAAGACCTTGCTTCTTTTGAAGTGGAGCTGGATATAACAAAATTACCAGTAGGGATGTATTTTATAAGATTTCAATGTAATAATCAGGCCTATTCAAGTCGGATAATTAAAAATTAATCTTATATAAAATCTTTATTAAAAGCTTACGATATAAAATCCGCTTTGTTTGCTAGCAAGAAAAAAAGTATTGGCTTAATGAAAGCCAGGGAACTGTTCTCGCATTATCGACTGAAACAGCTGACAGCAGCTAGATAAATAAAATCGGAAAGTCGCCAAGCATTTACATTCCTGATGCAAGTTACTTAACTATGGATGACACTTTAGAAGTTTTAAAAAATCCAGACCGAGATACTTTGTCTTTAGATACAGACCACCGACTAACCAATGAACCCATGGGCTAAGGAAGATAGCAACTTCATTAAACAGCTTATAAAAATTGATGAATACACTGCTAGACTTTTAAAAATTGCAATCCCGGTGTTTATTTAATTCGAGTGAATTATCAAGGTTTAATCTATAACACGAGACTGATCAAGCAATAAAATATAACGCAAAACAAAAAGGCCAATTTTACTGGTCTTTTTGTTTCTAAAACTTAATCAACTCCTCATACAAATCTTTCACCGGCAAACCCATTACATTGTAAAAACTTCCATCGATTTTATCAATGCCAATGTAACCGATCCAGTCCTGCACACCATAGCCGCCAGCTTTGTCGTAAGGACTAAAATTTGTAAGATAATACTCAATTTCGTCGGCTTTTAATTTTTTGAAATAGACTTTACTTACGTCAAAAAAAGTAGTTTGTTTGTTAGCGCTTTTCAAGCAGACTGCTGTAAACACTTCGTGCATTTTTCCGCTTAAGGTTTCCAGCATTTTTTTTCCTTCCGCGAAATTGGCGGGCTTATTAAATACTTTTCCTTCACACCAAACAATGGTGTCGGCGGTAATTAAAAGTTCATCTTCCTTTAATTCTTCTTCGTAGGCATCTGCTTTGAGCTCCGCTAAAAAAATAGGAATTTCCTGCGCTTGCAGGTCCTTGGGCCACTCTGTTTCATCTACCTTTACCGGTTTGTTTAAAAATTCAAAGCCCAGGCTTTTCAGAAGTTCTTGCCGGCGCGGCGATGCAGAGCCAAGGATCAATTGATATGGGAATTCTTTAAGAATAGTTTCTACTTTTTCCATAGTTTAATTAGTTGTAATAAAATATAAATGTATAACACAAACCACTAAGCATAATAAATTTAAGCAATAAACTGGCGTTTTTAAACTGTTTGCTTTCATTCGCTTTTAATACATAGAAAGCCAGGATGGTAAGCGGCAGGATGAGGCCGGAAATAATGTACAGGGTGCCCGGTGTAAAAAGCACACGCTCTGACCTGATCGTATTGTACACCACGAATAACAATAAAAGAACCGTGATAACAACCAGGAAAAATGCATTTAACTTACTTACGCGAATACCCCAGACAATAGGCATGGTGTGACCGCCCGTCTCCTTATCTCCTTTATAATCTTCAATGTCCTTGATTATCTCACGGGCCATACTTGTAATAAAAGCAAAAAGTGCAAAAATAAAAGTGATCTTAAAAATAGCAAATACAACGAACCGGTTCGCCAGGATAAAATCCGGATCATGCTTTTGCATTACTCCCAATTCATACACAAAAGGCATAAAGGTAACGGCAGCCGTTAAAACAGATACAACCAGGTTTCCAATAAGCAGAGTTTTCTTTAAATGTGTACTGTAAAACCATAAGAGAGTAGCTGCTGCAAAATGAAAGATTGCGAGTCTAAGGTAGCCCGTTTTTAAAGCGGTGTACATGCCCAGCAGAATGCCGAGAAAGGTAAACGTGATGTGTAAAATAATAGCCCAGCGTCTTTTAATTACCCTGTCAACTACCACGGTATCGGGGTGATTGATAAGATCCGTTTTCACATCGAAATAATCATTGATGATGTAGCCCGCGGCGGCAATCAACACAGTGCTTATTACAAGTCCGTAGAAAAGAGAATTTCCTAATTCGGGCTGGATACCATTTACATTAAATATTTTTTGTACGACAAAGGAACGCAGAGCTATTTGCGTAAATGCGATCATCAGCAGGTTTTCGAGCCGGATCAGTTTTAAAAATGCAAGGATCTTATTATTTAAGGATTTTTTCAATTTTATATATTATTACCCTATGTCAAGGTTTAAGACCCTGACAGGGGTATGTATTACCATTTTACAATTTCCCAATTTCCCTGCACACGTAAAACCTGTTCAATTATAT
>JAYSYG010000074.1:0-2367 GCA_043716685.1 Sphingobacteriaceae bacterium
TCACACCTCTTGATACGGTGATAGGAAAAAATATTTTTGAGAATAAAGTCGGGTCTTTGCTTATTGATCTGTGCAGTAGTGACACCCTTGTAAGACAACGTGCAAATAGTTCAGTTAACTCCATAAGTTTTCAAAAGTCATTTGGAGAGGAATATGTAAACTTTATATCTACCACGAAAATTAACCTGGTAAATGAAGATAGCCGCGCCCAGCTTTTTGTAAATGGCGGTACGCTTGAGAATGAGAAAATAATCCAGCCCTATAAAGCGCTTTATAAACATTACACAGACAGCTTCTATTTACAATTGTGCCTGTTAAAAGGCCTGGCTTATTTAAAGACACAAAATTCCTTTACAGAGTTTTATAATTTAATACTGGCTGAAACACCTCTAGTGGGTGCGGGAAATACGATAAATGATGTATTCTTTGTGCTTCACGATTCGCTTGAGCTGTGCAGGAATTTCTTTCCTGAAATGCTGGCCTTAACACGGTATGATGAGTACAGGGAGGCTGTGTATTGTCTGATGGCAGATATGGTAAATAAAAAGATAATTACGCCTGCCGTTTATATTTCGCAAAAGGACAATATTTTAGTGGATGCCAATCTCGCGTTAAAACGGTATAATCCTTTAGCAACAAAAACACCTGCCTCTTATGAAAAAGGCAGCTTTGACTATCTCGAAAAAACGGCAAAAGAGCTTGCTGAAAGTATAAAGGGAAGCCTTGATGGGCTGGGAAATAATAATTCTTACAAAGGTACTGATTATCTAAGGAGCCTCGAATCTTACAGTCGCCTCCCACTTGTTAATTACGCCTGGGTACTTTCGCCCTTTTACAAAACGGATGCAAAAACAAAACAGTTTTTTGCAAAAATCTCAAAAATAAAAACTCAGAATGTAGCTATGCCTGTGGCTATTGATCTTTTAAAACAAAACATTGTGCTAAACGACACACTTGTTGGTTTTTATAGTAAAAATAAATTTACCCGAACATATTTTTACAGCGAACTGGAAAAAGAAAAACTGACCGACAAGTTTGACAAGAAATATTTTACCCAGCAAAGTCTTATTGAATCGGTACTCATAAGTCACAAAAAATTATCCAGCTTTTATAATTATGACAAGGACAAATTAAAAAAAGATACCCTGGTATTAATAAAACAGGCAAAGGCGGGTAATAAATACCAGCACGGTATTATCTACATTTATAAGAGTCCAAAATTCAGGAACGAGGAAGAGCAATGGAGTGCCGTATTTATACAGGATTCAAAAGAATCCATCAGTTCTAAAATAGAATTGGTGCAGTCAAATTACTTTATAGATATTACCAAAACCGAGGAAGAAAATATTAATGAACTATTGAATTATTTTGCACTCTCCTACAGGAAGAGAGCTATCGTAAATACGAACGGGTATAACTAAATTATAATTTAATTTTATATGTATCTTTATCGCCTATGTCTATGAATTATAAAAATGATACCGAAGCCATTGAAGGCTTTGTTTCCAAACACAAGGAACTAACCACCGAAATAGCAAAAGTAATTGTTGGCCAGGAAGACACAGTTAAAAATGTACTGATCTCTATTTTTAGCAGAGGTCATTGTTTATTAGTAGGCGTTCCGGGACTTGCAAAAACCTTACTGGTAAATACTATTGCCGATGCCTTGGGCTTAAGTTTTAACAGGATCCAGTTCACACCCGATCTTATGCCAAGTGATATAATAGGAAGTGAGATCCTGGATGAGCAGCGTCATTTTCAGTTCATTAAAGGCCCGTTGTTTTCGAATATTATTTTAGCAGATGAGATCAACCGTACTCCTCCGAAAACACAGGCGGCTTTATTAGAAGCCATGCAGGAGAGACAGGTAACCGCAGCAGGAAAAAAATATGTGCTGGACAATCCTTTTTTCGTACTGGCAACACAGAATCCAATAGAGCAGGAGGGAACCTATCCTTTACCGGAGGCTCAGCTGGACAGGTTTATGTTTAATGTTTGGCTGGATTACCCGAAATTTTCGGAAGAATTACAGGTAGTTAAACTTACTACTTCCGATAAAAAAGCGCAGTTAAACAAAGTGCTGAATGCTGAGGAGATTGTCTTTTTCCAGGAGCTGATCCGCAAAATTCCTGTGGCAGATAATGTAATAGAATATGCCGTAAAATTAGTTCATAAAACGCGTTTAACAGGCGAGCATACAACCGATATTGCTAAAAAATATTTACAATGGGGCGCTGGCCCACGTGCTTCCCAATACTTGATAATTGGTGCTAAATGCCACGCCGCAATGAGTGGAAAATTTAGCCCCGATATTGAAGATGTGCGTGCAATTGCAGTACCGATCCTGCGTCACCGTGTTGTATTAAA
>JAYSYG010000731.1:0-2656 GCA_043716685.1 Sphingobacteriaceae bacterium
TGATTAAAAGATTTACTGTTTTTTATAGCAGTTGCTCTCTCACGCCCAATGCCATTATCTTCAACAATACATTTTAAAAACTCACCCATGACCCAAAAAGAAACTTTCAGCAGGCCCTTATATTCTTTTTTTTCCTGTTCGGCTATTTTTACTTTATTCTGAATGCCATGAATAATGCTGTTTTCAACAAATGGTTGCAGGAGCATTGAATGTACTTCGTAATTCTTTGGATCAAGTCCCTCTTCAATTTTTAATTCAAAGAGAAATCCGTTCTCGGAGCGAATGTTCTCAAGATCAACATAGAGGGTTAGCAATTCAATTTCTTCGGAGAGAAAAACGGTTTTCCTGTTCGAGAATTCAAGCACCAGCCGTATGAGGCGAGAAAATTTAGTTAAGTACTTAATGGCCTCTTTTGTTTCAGATTTGCTTATAAATTCGAGAACTGAGTTGAGGGAATTAAAGATAAAATGCGGATTCATTTGTAATTGAAGGGCCTTGATCTCTGAATCCTTTACCCTCAGCATTAGTGCGTGTTTTTCTTTTTCCTTCTTGTGGCGGTACCTTGAATAGAGAACATAGAACAAGGCAATAATTAAAAGAACTAAAATAACTGCGAAAATAATAGAGTAGCTTCTTTTTTGATCGTTCAATGCCTCGCGCCGTGTTTGTTCTTCTTTTAAAAGCAATTCTCTTTTTTCGAATTCATATTTCAGATTTTTTTTAAGGCCGGCAATCCGGGTCGATTCGTTCATCGTACTGTCGCGCATCTGAATGTATAATTCATACATTTTAAGTGCTTCCAGGTAGTTACCTGTATTTTCGTAAATGGTTTTCAGGTTGAAAGAGGCCTGTCTTATTCTTTCAACATTTCCGATGGATTTACTTATTTCGAGTGAGCGTTTCGCGTTTGTAAGCGCCGGTCCGAATTTTTTTAGCTCAATGTAACAATAGGCAATATTGCTGAGGGAATTGGAAATTCCTTTTTGATCTCCTATTTTTTCACGTATGGCAAGGCTTTCCTGGTAATAGGGCAGCGCTTTCTCAGGAAGCATCTTTAATTTATAGATATACCCAATATGGTTGATAGATTCGGCCAGGCCATACAGGTTGTTGCATTCTTCTGACAATTTTTTGCTTTTCTGATAATAATAAAGCGCGGAATCCAGATGATTTTTTTTCATGTGAATAAACCCAATGTTATTCAGTATTTGAGCCAGGTCAGACTTATTTGCAGTTTTCCTGGCAAGCTGATAACTTTTTTGAAAAAATTCAAGCGACTTGTCGAGCTCTCCAAGACCCATGTAACTCACTCCTAAATTATTTACTATAGTTGCAATGCCAATAGTATCTTTTATTTTTTCATAATAATTAAGGCCTATTAACCATTCCTCAATGGCTTGTACAATATCCCCATTTTCATAATTGCAGCTGCCAATTCCGCTGTAGGCCGAGCCAAGATAGTGGGTGTAGATCTTATGAAAGGGGGAATTGACCGTGATTTTTTTTAAACGAAATTCACACAGTTGCTTTAATTGTTCACAGTATTTTTTCCACTCCTCTCCTTCCGAGTTTTCTGCAAGCATATCCAGTAGCCTGCACCGAAGGGTGTCATGAATATCGTCTTTTAATGCTTCTGGTAATTTAGCAAGTACTGCCCGTAGCGAATCGTTGTTTTGCGCAGGAGCAGGCACAAGAAACAACGAGAGCATAAAAATGCAGAGTAAGGTTTTATTTATTTTAAGTATACCACTTTTTGACATGTTAAAAACGCTCAAACAGAGGAATTAAAATTTCTACCCTCGTTCCTGATGGATTTAAATTTTTGTCTTTCAGATCAAAGTACTCAATTTTGCAGGCACTTGTGCTTAAAAGGCCGAGCCTGTCCTCGGTAATACGCATCCCCAAAGAAAGATGATTAAAAGATCTATTGTTTTTAATTTCCATTGCCTTATCGCGACCCGCACCGTTGTCTTCTATAACGCATCTTAAAAATTTCTCAAGTTTGGTAACCGTTAATTTCAGTTCTCCTTTATAAGGTTTGTTTTCACGTTCAAACAGTTTTACCTTATTCAGTATTCCATGTATAATACTATTCTCAATAAAGGGTTGTAGCAACATGGACGGAATCTCGTAATTTTTTGTATCAAGGTGTTCTTCTATGTTCAGGGTAAAAGTGAAACTGTTTTCAAGCCTTATCCTTTCAAGGTCAATATATATAAGCAATAAGTCGATTTCTTCTGAAAGAAAAATGTACTTCTTGTTTGAAAATTCGAGTACCATACGAATAAGCCGCGAAAACTTGGTCAGATATTTTACTGCTGCTTCTGTTTCAGAATTGCTTATAAATTCCAGAACCGAATTCAGGGAGTTGAAAATAAAATGCGGGTTCATCTGCGATTGCAATGCCTTGATCTCGGAATCTTTTACCTGGATAAGTAGGTTTTGTTTTTCTTTTTCGCGTTTTAGCAGTGTACGTAAATAGATGGAATATGGCACTGCGGTTAATAGTAATAGCAGGATGATGCCGACAGATAAATAGAAGAGCTGTTTCTTCTTATAAATTTCCTGCAACTTTTCTTCATCGGCCTTTAAGGTTATTTTACTTTTTTCAAATTCAAAGGCATTTTTTAAACTGTCTACGGCATTTCCTTTTGCC
>JAYSYG010000732.1:0-2655 GCA_043716685.1 Sphingobacteriaceae bacterium
CAGAAAACAGAAGATGGTTCCAAAGGCATAGATTTTGACAATTATAAATTTGAGAACGAGAAACAAACTCCGAATACAAACACCAACCCTAATGTGGTAAAAAACGTCCCTGCTGATAAAGGAGACAGCTTAAAAAACAAAACAGCCACTGCGCCTTTCCGGTTCCCGATTCAGCGTAATTACTATACTTCTTTTTATACCGATAAGATTGTTACACAGTTTGATAATTCCTTTCTTGCCAATAACTACCAGGTATTTACAGGAGGATCACCCATTTATATAAATCCCGGGTTCAATTTTTTAGCCAAAGTATCTATCAGCGACCTTTTCGAAGATCAGCGTATTACCGGAGGGTTCAGGATCAATCCAAATCTCGATAATGAATTTATGTTATCGTGGGAACAACGCAAGGGTATTTTTGATCACCAGATCATACTCGACAGGCAAACATTTAATAAGGTGTCGTTTGGTGCAAATAACGTGACTTTACTTAACGCCAGGGTAAATACAAGCACCATAAGGTATTCGGTAAAATATCCATTCAGTCCTGTGGCCGCAGTGCGTTTATCTTTATTATACCGTAACGACAGATATATGCCTTTGTCGGAGGCAGAATACCCGATTGCACTTCTTGTACGGCCGGCTTATGAAAATATGGCCGGTGCAAGGCTTGAGTATATTTATGATAATACCAGGAAAGTAATGCTCAATATTTTAAATGGTTTCCGGTTTAAGATCTGGACGGAATACTGGAAATTTAAAAGTGATGTGCCGCGCGATTTGTTTACTTCCGGTTTTGATTTGAGACATTACCAGAAAGTACACCGCCAGATCACCTGGTGTAACCGCCTGGCAGGTGGTAATTCGCTGGGAACCGATCGTTTGATCTTTTACATGGGTGGCGTCGATAACTGGATATTGCCTAAATTCAACAACAATGTTAACATCGTAAAGCCTGAACAGTATGGGTTCCAGACAGTGGCAACAAATATGAGAGGATTCAACCAGAATATCCGTAACGGGAATAATTTTGTTGTGTATAATTCTGAATTACGTTTCCCAATTGTGCGTTATTTCCTTGATCAGCCGGTACGTTCTGATTTTATTAATAATTTCCAGCTGATCGGTTTTACCGATGTGGGAATGGCCTGGTACGGAACAAAACCACTGAGCCGTGATAATACCGAAAATGTCAAAACCTTCATCGATAACGATCCGCTGCTTGGAAGTGGGGGAACCGGTATTATTATCACCGTTAAGGATGATAAAAATCCTTTGGTTGGCGGGGTAGGCTTTGGGTTACGCTCGCGTTTGCTTGGATATTTTGTGCGGCTGGACTTTGGCTGGGGCATAGACAATTGGGTGGTTCAAAAACGTGTTGTGGCCTTGTCGCTTACAACAGATTTCTAATTGTGCAGGGTGATTTTTTAAGCCTAAATTTTCTTAGCTTTAAAGTTTAAGTATTCATCTATGTTGCATCCTGATAAAATAAAAACCCTGGCAAAGAGTTATTTTGAAAAGGTTCGCGCTATACGCCGGCATTTACATAGCTACCCCGAGCTTTCTTTTAAAGAATTTAAAACTTCTGAATGTATACAGCAACATTTAAAAGAAGCCGGCATTTCTTTTACAACAGGTTATGCAGGAACAGGAATTATTGCCCTCATAAAAGGAAAAAATCCGAGTAAAAAAACTCTTCTCCTGCGTGCAGATATGGACGCATTGCCCATAGAAGAAAAAAACGATGTGTCATATAAATCATGTAATGTTGGTGTGATGCATGCCTGCGGACACGACGTACATTCATCCTGCGCGCTGGGTGCGGCATTTATCTTAAACGATCTGAAAGAAGAATGGGAGGGAACCGTGAAAATAATGTTCCAGCCCGGGGAAGAAGTGTTGCCGGGAGGCGCCAGTCTTATGATCAAAGAAAGTGTCCTGGAAAATCCAAAAGTTAACCAGGCGATTGCCTTGCATGTTTTCCCAAGTATGGAAGTAGGAAAGGTTGGTTTTAAAAGTGGAATGTACATGGCCAGCACCGATGAGTTGTATTTAACAGTAAACGGAAAAGGCGGACACGCGGCCATGCCCGCAGATTATATAAACCCGTTGATCATTGCTTCCGAGATTCTACTTGAGATCAATACACGTTTTACAGATCCTGTTTCTTTAAAAGAATTGGGCGGTGAAAACATTCCTACTGTTGTTGCCTTTGGAAAAATAGAAGGAAAGGGCGCTACCAATGTAATTCCCGATACCGTTGAAATAGCTGGTACATTCAGGACAATGGACGAAGCCTGGCGTGAAAAAGTTCATAACGAATTAAACAAACTTGTAAAAACTATTTCCGAAAAATATAAAATAGCTTCTACTTTAAGAATTGAAAAGGGATATCCTTTTTTGGTAAACGATAAAGACCTTACTGAATCCAGTGTCTCTGAGGCCCGGAATTATCTTGGAGCCGCAAACGTAGAAGACCTACCTTTGCGCATGACAGCAGAAGATTTCGCCTTTATCTCACAAAAAGTACCCAGCTGTTTTTTCAGGTTAGGAACAGGCAACAAAGAAAAAGGAATTACTTCAGGTGTGCATACCGCCACCTTTGATATTGATGAAAAAGCTCTGGAGATCGGTATGGGTATTATGGCCGCTCTT
>JAYSYG010000075.1:0-7309 GCA_043716685.1 Sphingobacteriaceae bacterium
TATGGAAAAAGGCGTTGATGCCTTTAATATACTAGCTCTGACCTTTACCAACAAAGCAGCGCGGGAAATGAAAGACAGGATTGCCAGGATCGTGGGGCCAGGCGAAGCCAAAAATCTCTGGATGGGTACTTTTCATAGTGTTTTTGCTAAAATATTGCGGATAGAAGCCTCGAAGCTGGGATACCCCGGCAATTTTACGATCTATGACACCGACGACAGTAAAAGTGTAATTAAAGAAGTATTAAAACAGTTTAATCTTGACGATAAAATCTACAAACCTTCCCTGGTTTTAAACAGGATAAGTGAGGCCAAAAACAAACTGGTTTCTGCCGCGCAATACATGAATAACCCCGTAACCCAACAAGAAGACGCCAGCAGCAGGAAACCACTGCTTGGAAAAGTGTATGAGGCCTATCAGCGCAGGAATTTTAAAGCGGGGGCAATGGATTTTGATGATCTCCTGTTTCAAACAAATGTTCTTTTGCGCGATTTTCCCGATGTACTTTTAAAATACCAGAACAAATTCAGATACATTCTTGTTGATGAGTACCAGGATACAAACTTTTCACAATATCTGATTATTAAACAGCTGGCGGCAAGGTTTCAGAATATTTGCGTGGTTGGTGATGATGCACAAAGTATTTATGCCTTTCGTGGCGCCAATATTCAAAACATCCTGAATTTTGAAAAAGATTATCCTGACCTGAAAACATTTAAGCTCGAACAAAACTACCGAAGTACTAAAACCATAGTAGGCGCAGCAAATCAAATTATTGCCAACAATAAGGACCAGTTTAAAAAAACTGTATTCACAGAAAATGAAGACGGACAAAAACTGAAAGTAGTTAAAGCAGGATCTGATAATGAGGAGGGACAAAAGATCATCAACAGCATCTTTGAAACGCGCATGCAAAACCAGGCTAATAATAGCGACTTCGCTATACTTTATAGGACCAATGCGCAATCCAGGGCTTTTGAGGAATCTTTGAGAAAGCTGAACATTCCTTATAAAATTTACGGTGGCATTAGTTTTTACCAGCGCAAAGAAATAAAGGACGTCCTGTCTTATTTTCGTTTAACAATAAACAGTAATGATGATGAAAGCCTCCGCCGTGTTATTAATTACCCTGCAAGGGGAATAGGACAGACAACGATTGATAAAATTACAGTTGCCGCAGCTGAGCACGACATCAATATGTGGACCGTTATAAGTAACCTTAAAGATTTTAATCTTGGCATAAACGCAGGGATCTCGGCCAAGATCAATGATTTTGTGACTCAAATAAAGTCTTTCAGCCTGCTGCTCCCATACAAAGATGCCTTTGACCTTGCCAATTACATAGCAGTTAACAGTGGTGTAATAAAAGAATTATACACAGATAAAACTCCTGAGGGAGTTAGCCGCTATGAAAACATCCAGGAATTACTGAACGGGATAAAAGATTTTGTAGAGCAGCCGCGAACTCCACAGGAAGATGAGCTGAACGAAGTTATAAAACTAGAACTTCAAAAAAATGAAACAGAACCCGCACTTCAGGAAACAGATACTTCTATAAAAACGCTTGATGAATTTATGCAGGAAATTACCCTGCTTACGAGTGTGGATAAGGAAGATGAAAAAGATACCAATAAAGATAAGGTGAGCCTGATGACTATACATGCTGCAAAGGGATTGGAGTTTCCTTATGTATACATTGTTGGATTGGAGGAGAATTTATTTCCATCACAACTTTCAATAAACAGCCGAACTGATCTTGAAGAAGAGCGCAGGCTTTTTTATGTTGCTGTAACAAGAGCCGAAAAACAGGCTACACTTAGTTTTGCTACAATGCGTTACCGTTTTGGAAATGTGACCTACTGTGAACCAAGCAGGTTTATTGATGAGATAGACGATAAATTTCTCGACTATCCTGAAGAACCGGTAACACCCGCTTTTTCAAAAAATACATTCGACCGCTTCCGCGATAATTACAATTCCGTTTCTTCTGCGCAGGATAATTCAGCAATCAATCTCAATCTTAAACCTCAAAAGCTGATCCGCTTAAACTCAAGTTTAAGTTCATCCGCTGCGCCCATCGATCTTTCCTTAAACAGGTCTCTTCATTCAGGAGATACGGTAATGCATGAAAAATTCGGTAAGGGACAGATCGTATTGCTTGAAGGTAATTGGCCTGAAACCAAAGCAACCATACAATTTGAAAAATCAGGAAGCAAAAGCCTGCTGTTGAAATTTGCGAGACTCAGTAAAGTATAACCCAACCAATTTATCTGAATGATTGTATGCGCATTCTGAATGAGTGAGAAATTTTTTTAAATGATTATTTTTTTTTACTTTTATTTACTACAATTAAAATTCTAATCGACATGAACAAAAAACTGTTATTATTTTGCCTGGTTTTCTTTGCTTCCCTATTTTTAAATGCTCAAACGCCACAGCAATTGCAGGAATTTTGCGGTGCAGGAGTTCCTCCCCAACAATGGGATGCCTGGTTTAACGGCAAAGTTGAAGAATATAAAAAGAATATGGTCGGTGGTAAAACAGCAACGGTTATTCACACTATACCGGTAATTGTGCACGTTATCTATTTTAATGAAGGTATTGGCACTTATCCGAATGTTGATTCTAACCAGATAAAATCACAGATCGCTGCATTAAACAGAGATTTTTCAGGTACCGGAGTAAATGTAGGAAATGTACCTTCTGTATTTTCGGGACTTGTTGCAAACACAGGTATCCAGTTTTGTCTAACCCGCAAAGACAGGCAGGATCAGCTCATGGCACCATTCGGCATCGAACGTATTGGTGCTTCTGCCAATAGCTGGTTAAGCCCCTCAACACCTACCTTAAACCTGCAAAATTATTTTAATACTGTTATCATTCCGGCAACAATTTGGGATCCCACAAAATATTTAAACATCTGGATAAGCGATAAGCCTCCCGGCTATCCTATGAATGGCTTCGCCACTTACCCCCCTTCTTCCGGTTTAAACGGCGTTTTTGGCGGAAATATTGGCACATCTACCAATGACGGAATATGGATCTATACAAAAGACTTTGGAACGGGACCCAATGGTGCTGTAGCGCCTTATGATGAAGGAAGAACATGTACCCATGAAGTAGGCCACTGGCTTGGATTGAGACATATATGGGGAGACGGTAACTGCTTATCAGATTATTGTAACGATACCCCTACTGCAAAACAAGCGCATTATGGCTGTATCCCATCTAGTGCGTTACCTGTTAACGTAGATGCCTGTGGAGTAGGCACAAGTCCAAATGGAGAAATGCCTATGAATTTTATGGACAGAACAGAAGATGCTTGTATGTATATGTTTACGCATGACCAGAATATACGTATGCAAACGGCCCTCAGTCAAAGTCCTTTGCGTTATCAGTTAGGAACGCATAATAAATGTGCCCTACCTGTTGCTCCTTCAACCTCTGCTGTTGCTTCGTTTACCACTATAACCTTACAATGCCTGAATCAACCCTTTACACCATTTAACACCTCCAGTGGATTTCCTTACCCGACTTATGTATGGAGTTCATCTCCCGCAGCTGGTTTTTCACCCAACAATACTGTAGCCAACCCTGCTGTTACGCTAAACAATCCGGGCTTTTATACTCTAACACTGGTGGCCACGAACAGTTTAAGTTCATCTACGGCTACTTTTGTTGTTTCCGCTCAAAACACATGTGCTGCAGTTCCTTTTTGCCTTGACTCCATAAGAATGATTAAAAATATTGATACACTTACTTTTTATAAGGCTCCGAATAGTTCAGTTACCGGTTGTGGCCCAGGATCGTCTACAGGTTATCTTGTTGGTACAAACTGCTACAAAGACAAAGAATTTGCCCAGTATTTTTCTCCTAATTCTTATTCAACAATTCCAAACCCCGAAATAAACAGCGTTATAGTTCTGTTTGATACCATAGGAACAAAAGCCGCAAATCAAGGCGCGCAGGTTGTCTGTAAAATTTACGGAGGATCTGTAGGTTTTGGTCCTGCCAGCGCTCAAGGCTCTAAAAGTGATAGTATTGGTAAAATCATCAGCTCTCCAAAAATTAAAACAGTTGGGTACCTTGGTAAGCCCGGCGTGCCGCTCAAGGTAAATACTAAAATGTATCCTTTCAGGTATGATTTTCCAAGCCCGATTATTATAAGCAGCCCCACCTCCGGATTTTTTGCCGGCATCCAGATACCACAGTCACCACAGGATTCGGTTAATATTATAACCAATACTAAATTCAACTCTGCGGTAGATTCAAGTGCCTGGTACCTTTCGGCAAATCTTAGCTGGAGAAACTTCAGGTCAACACGAGGTCATAAAGTGCAAATGGGTATTATTCCAATTATTACCTGCGGACCAGTAGGACTTAAGGAAGAAGCGTTTTACAGGTTTAATTCTGGTGTTAATGTAATGCCAAACCCAAGTAAAGGTTTATTTAACTTTGTATTTACCTTTCAAAAAGAAGAAACATTAAATATAAATATCTATAACACAATGGGACAGAAGATCAGTTCAAGCCAGTTGAAAAACGTTATCAATACTGTTATTAATCTTGATTTAACAAACGAACCTGAAGGGATTTACTTTACTGAAATAACAAACGGCTCAGAAAAAGTTGTGAAAAAAATAGTAGTGAACCATTAACAATTGCTTTATTTTAAAAAAACCCGTCCGGAAAGGCGGGTTTTTTTATTTTTAATTAATACTTTCACTTTGTAGTTTATAAGGGAACATCCCGCAACCATTCGAAAAAAACAAAACTATTTTTAAAATGAATCTATACGCAATAAATACTGGACACTTTAAGCTGGATGGAGGCGCTATGTTTGGCGTGGTACCAAAAACTATCTGGAACAAGCTTAATCCCGCAGATGAAAATAATATGTGTAGCTGGGCCCTGCGCTGCCTGCTTATTGAAGAAGGAAACAGGCTTATCCTTGTAGATAATGGAATGGGCAATAAACAAGACGCAAAGTTTTTAAGCTATTATTCTTTGCATGGAAATGATACGCTTGAAAAGTCCCTGAATAAATATGGCTTTACATCTTCAGATATAACGGATATGGTATTGACGCATCTCCATTTTGATCATTGTGGCGGAAGCATCCAATACAATTCAGACAGAAGTAAATTAGAACCCGCATTTAAAAACGCAACCTATTATTGTAATAAAAAACATTGGGAATGGGCCACGCATCCCAATCCCAGAGAAAAGGCAAGTTTCCTTAAAGAAAATATTTTACCAATTGAGGAAAGCGGGCATCTGCAATTTATAGATAGCACTTCAAAACTCATAGACGGTTTGTCATTTATAGAAGTCAACGGACATACCGAAGGCATGATGTTACCCGTTATTAACTATAAGGAAAAGACACTGGCATTCATGGCAGATCTTATTCCCAGTGTTGCGCATATTCCGGTTGCTTATGTGATGGGCTATGATACCAGGCCTCTTGAAACACTTAAGGAAAAAGAAAGTATTCTGAACACTGCTCTTGAAAATAACTGGACTTTATTTCTGGAACATGATCCAAACATTGAATGCGTGAACCTGGAAAAAACAGAAAGAGGAATCAGAAAGAAAAATAATTTTTTATTGAGCGAGATGTTTTAATGCATGGTAAGATTGATCCGGATATACATTAAATAAGTATAGTTCTGGATTGTCTGACATTTCGCCACTTTTGAAATGTTAAAAACGTAAAACTCCCTTTTCAGTGATTGAAATGCCGGTTCGGTTGATTAAACAGCTTGAATGCCGCCCCCTATTTTATTAAATTAGAGGTTGGTCTTCTGTTTACAAAACGCAGCGAAAACCAACCCAGATAATGCTCCAGACTTTAAAAGTAAATTACCTATTCTTCTCCTTTGTAATTTTAAGTTTCATCTCGTTCTCACAAAACGAAACTAAAAAATGGTATTTTGGAAGTTACGCGGGACTGGACTTTATGACCACCCCTCCAACAGCTCTGACGAACAATACCATGATCTCCAATTATTCATGCGCGAGCGTTGCAAACTCATCAGGAAGTTTATTGTTTTATACAAATGGTAATATTGTTTACGACCAGACGCATTCGGCTATGGCAAATGGTACCGGTTTGGTTGGCAGTACTAATGGCAATGGGGGATCACAGGGCGTTCTTATTGTACAGAAACCGGGCAGTTCAACAATTTATTATGTTTTTACTTCTCAATGGGCTAGCAGCACAAGTGCCGGACTTTATTATTCAGAAGTGGATATGAGCCTTGCTTCCGGGAACGGATCTGTCACCGTAAAAAATGCAACCTTAGCAGCAACTGCTTCAAGCTCAACCAGTATAGGAAAACTTACAGCTACCAGGCATTGTAATGGTACCGATATCTGGCTTGTGGCCCGCGACTGGTATTACAATTGGAGTTCGACTTCTACAACCACTATTAGTGTAAATAACAGCTTTCGTTCTTTCCTGATCAGCTCAGCAGGAATAAATACCACAGCTGTTATTTCAAGTCCATCCACCTACAGCTATACAAATAACTGGGGCTGGAGTTATGACTACGGGTGTATGAAAGTTTCGCCTAACGGACAAAAACTAGCCGTTGCTCTTTATAGTTGGAATAATAACTGGAATAGCAGTAATAATAATTCTTTTGAATTATTTGACTTTGATAACACAACTGGAGTTGTGAGTAATTCTTTGGCTCTTCTGCCAAATATCTCCAATACCTGGAACTACGCATGGGGAGTGGAATTTTCTCCGGACGGAACTAAACTTTATGGTTCCAAAATAAATGGATCAAGTGCGAACGCAGGTTTGTACCAGTGGGATCTTTGTGCAGGTTCTCCCACCGCAATTGTAGCTTCTGTTTATACAGTTAGTCCCTGGAATTTTAATAATAGTTACTTCGGTGCTCTTCAGTTGGGACCTGACGGTAAAATTTATGTTGCACGCTGGGGCCAAACCAGTTTAGATGTTATTAATAGTCCTAATTCTCTTGGAAGCGCCTGTGCATATACACTTGCAGGCCAGTCCATTTCGCCTAAATCAAGCACATACAGCATGCCTAATTTTATGGGAAGTGCGTTTATACAAAGGCCACCTCCTACTCCATATACGTATACTGTTAGCAATAATTATGGCTGCCAGGCGGCTTTATTTGCGTCGGTTTATACACCAAGTATTACTGTTGTGGGATGCTCTGCAACTGGCTATTCGCTTTCAGCGGTTCAATGGAATTTTGGAGATCCGGGGTCAGGCGCTAACAATACATCTAACCTGGTTTCGCCTGTACACGCCTTTACTCAGCTGGGCAC
>JAYSYG010000076.1:0-2359 GCA_043716685.1 Sphingobacteriaceae bacterium
TTAAAAGATAAGGCCAAAGTAAAAGTTGTAAAAAAAGAGGATCTTTACAAAACGGATAAATAAAACAATTTACTCAAGGTGACAAATCCTTAGAGCGTATCGTAACGCAGTTCTCGATACTATTTTTTGCAAAAGGCAGGCGAAAAATCACTCGAACTAACATGTATATAAGATCCTGTTATCTCGTGTAAAAAACTTTTGGTAAAAAACAAATAATTGTTTTGTATCTATGTGGTTTAAAATTTCCAAGGTAAGTGAGCTATATTTTAAATATTGAAACCGCTACAACGGTTTGCTCCGTGTCGCTTTATCATAATAGTGACCTTCTTTTTTCCAAAGAATTAAATGAAGGCTTCTCCCATGCAGAAAATCTTCATGTTTTTATAGAAGAGGCCTTTAAAGAAAGTGGCGTAGATGCGAAACAACTCTCTGCAATTGCGGTAAGCAAAGGCCCCGGATCTTATACCGGACTTCGGATAGGAGTAAGTACAGCCAAGGGACTTGCTTACGCACTTAACATTCCCCTCATCAGTGCTGACACTTTACAAATTATGGCCCGGGCGGCTTTTATTCAGAAAAAAGAAGCTGCCTTTTATTGCCCAATGATAGACGCAAGGCGCATGGAAGTATATACAGCCGTTTATGACCCAGACCTAAATAAAAAATCGGAAATAGAGGCCCTTATCGTTAACGAGGAAAGTATTGGAAAATTCAGTGTTTACCCAAAGATCTATTATTTCGGTGACGGGATGCCAAAATGCAGGGAACTTTTAAGTCAGGCCAAAAATTCAGGTTTCGTCGAAGGAATTTACCCCTCTGCCGAACATATGAGCGTATTCGTCTATTCCAAATATAAAAACAAACATTTTGAAGACCTGGCTTACTTCGAACCCTTCTATTTAAAGGATTTTATGGTCCTCAAGAAAAAAACAGGGATTTAACATTTCTGTAATTGCCTTTCACAAGTTTAAACGTACGTTTCACAAATCTAAACCCACCATCCGCAAATTAGCGGATAATATCTCGCTGTTTATTAGTTACTTTATTAGCAAAATTTGCCAAATCACACTTGTTCATATTTTACCCAAAAAAAGCAGACCCCAAAAAGGAAGAACAGCGCAGGAGAAACACCTGCGCTTTTTTTTAGAACTGCATTCTTGTGCAAACCCTGTAAGCCTTTGCTTTTCTTAAAAGTTTTAGTCTTTTATATATCCCTTGGCTTTTTCAGCATAAAACTCCTTTTCACCGGCAATCTTCCGGAATAGTTCTTTTGCCTCTTCTTTTTTACCGCTCTCATAAAAGGAAAGCGCCTTGTAATACGTCGCTTCCTGCAAAAAGGTATTATTGGAATTGTTGATACAACGATCAAACAATTCGGTGGATTGGCTATAGTTCTTCTTGTAATAATAACACATCGCCAGGTAAAAATCGCAATTTATATCTTTGTCGTTGTAAGAGGCTACCGTTTTTAAAGAATTTATGGCCTGGTCGTATTTCCCCTTTTTAAAAAGTAACAGCGCAGTGGCTATTTCTTCATGTAAATAATACTCCGCACTTTGTTTTAGCTCTGAACCAGCCGGTTCGCTCTCATAGACATTGGAAAAAGCTGCAGACACTCCGGTAAACTTAATAAAACGGTTCTTCTTAAAATACAGTGTTGTATAATTGGTGATCTTCATGTCGTATAAATAAAATACGGGGGAATTGATCATGAATTTGAGTTTTTCCTCATTCATTTCACCAGCAGTCAAAAGAGAAAGGTCTAGAGGTTTTGAGGCGATCACATCTACTGAATCTACTAATACTTTTGTACTCTTCATTTTTGTTACAACTTTGGGAGTTACTGCTTCTGGATTGATGAAATTCTCGATAACAACCTGCACGGTATCCAGTTCGATGATCTTTTCTGCTGGTGAAGTTGCTCCAACTGGTGCTCCCAGGGTTATGATTTCATTTAAACCAGGTCTTTTTTCGGGTTCATCATGTAATCCAAAAAACAGTATGGCTCCAATACCAACGCCCAATAGCAGGCTTCCCAGCATTAAATACAGGTGGTTTGACGAAAAACTTTTCGCCCTGACTTTCTTTTTAAGATCCTCCAGGTCAGAATCATTCACTGGTATTTGCTCAAAACCCTTCTGCGACAGGTATTCCAAGTCATCCATAGTATTTTTTTCAGGCTGCATTTTTTTTGTTTTTAACTTTTTCCTCAATTAATAACCTTAAATTCCTCTTTCCATTCTGAATAAAGCTTTTGACTTCATTAATGGTAAATTTTGTTTTTTCACTGATCTGCTGGTAGGACAAGCCTTTCAAATAAAATAACTCCACGCAGATTCTTTGATTTTCCTTAAGCTGT
>JAYSYG010000077.1:0-2356 GCA_043716685.1 Sphingobacteriaceae bacterium
TTCCCGAAAATAAAAGTATGCGGCTTCTCTGATCTATAATGTTCTAAAAAAAAGAGCGTGGGCTCAATTTCAAAAACGGTAGCGCTAACAAGAATGATCTTTACCATTACGAGGCAAATTTACTCCAAATTATTTATTAGTTTGGAGAAACCTTGCAAGTCTGCGCGGGGTTAGTAAGTAAACCCGCGCCAGGGATTGAGCCATTGTTTGAGCTCTTTTTTGAGAGCCTTTTTCAGGTGAACAAAAAAAGCGAGTGGCGAAAGCCCGCCCGGGCGCCCCAATAACTTAAACTTTCAAGAAATTCATTTAAATTCACTCCCTGTCATTTAATCCAAATGTGTAAATTTGCGCATGATTTTCCTGACCCGCTCCGAGCATTTTAACGCAGCACATAAACTATACAATCCTGAATGGAGCGAAGAAAAAAATACCGAAGTATTCGGCAAATGCGCCAATGCAAACTGGCATGGTCATAACTACGACCTCATTGTTACTATAAAAGGAGAGATCAATAAAGACACCGGATTTTTGATGGACGCAAAAAAACTCAGTGAAATCCTTCAAATTCACGTGTGTGATAAACTGGACCATCGCAATTTAAATATGGACGTAGATTTTATGGCCGGAAAGCTTGCCAGTACTGAGAATTTAGCAGTTGCCATCTGGGAGCAGATAGTACCGCATTTACCGACAAATGTTAAATTACATTGCGTGAAACTTTACGAAACGCCACGAATTTGTGTAGAATACTTCGGGAACTGATCTTCACTGTTATAATTCGCTAAAATTATATTCCTGTAAACAATTTTAGTTTAAATTTGTTACTACTTTAAACAAAGCCACTTGATCAGCAAACTTCTGAAACAGTGCTAAAAAAATTAAGAATCAAAATCATAGCCTTATCCCCTATTTTGTTGATTTATAAAAATTATGAGTAATAAAATTGCCGTATTCAGGAAAGAGCATTTTAATGCTGCACATCGTTTGCACAGTAATAAGCTGAGCGACGAGGAGAATGCCCGTATTTTTGGAAAATGCAATTATTCGAATTACCACGGACATAACTACGATCTTATTGTAAAAGTAATGGGTGAGATTGATCCGCTTACCGGTTATGTGATCGATACAAAATTACTGAGCCAGCTTATCAAAGATCATGTTATTGAAAAGTTCGACCATAAGAACCTGAATTTAGATACACTGGAATTTAAAGATTTAAATCCAACAGCCGAGAATATTGCCATGGTTATATACGGTATTCTCAGGAAACAATTAGATAACCGTTATGAGTTAAAAATAACTTTGTATGAAACAGAAAGAAACTACGTTGAATACCCTTGTTAAGAATGGTTCTATTCCTTTAAACGGACTCAATGCCGAAGACATCGGGAACAATCATATTATGACCAGTATTGAAACGCCAATGAAAGCAGACGCTTTTAAATTAAGCGACACGGAAAAAATGAAAAAGATCGAATCGCATTTCCGCGAGATCATGGAAACGCTTGGTCTCGACCTGAGTGACGACAGCCTGAAGGGTACTCCTGAACGCGTTGCCAAAATGTATGTAAAAGAAATTTTCAGCGGACTTGATCCGGCGAACAAACCTAAGATTGCTTTATTTGAAAACCGCTACCAGTACAACCAGATGCTGGTTGAAAAGGATATTACCTTTTACAGCAACTGCGAACATCATTTTGTTCCTATCTACGGCAAAGCACACCTGGCCTACATTTCCAATGGCATGGTAATTGGCTTATCAAAATTAAACCGCATTGTACAGTATTATGCAAAACGTCCGCAGGTACAGGAGCGTTTTACCATGCAAATTGCCAAAGAATTACAAACGGTTTTAAAAACGGAAGATGTAGCAGTGATTATTGACGCAAAACATTTGTGTGTTTCTTCGCGGGGCATCCAGGATAGTAATGCCGTAACGATTACTTCTTTTTACGGTGGCAAATTTCAGGAAGAAGCTACCAAACAGGAATTTCTGAAATATATTGAGATGAAGGGGCAGTATTAGGGAAAAGCACTCCTATAGACATCGGGAGAATACTAACGTGACTGCTTCGTGAAAATTTGTGCAATTCGTGTCTTTCTTAAACTTAACTCTTCGTAAACTTAAACTCGGTTCTGCGGTTGTATTCATGCTCCTTATCCGAGCAGTCTACATCGTTCAGACAGCGATTGCGCAATTCTGATTCGCCTTTGCCAATTCCTTTCAGGCGTTTTTTATCTACGCCCTTGGTACTAAAATAACTGATCACGGAAGCCGAGCGTTTTTCTGAAAGTGCCATATTACTAAGGTCATCACCCTGAGCATCGGTGTGCGAGATCACTTCCAGCGTTACCC
>JAYSYG010000078.1:0-2352 GCA_043716685.1 Sphingobacteriaceae bacterium
CTGATTAATATCATTTTTGGTAACAGATTGCGCCAAGGAAGCTCCCGCTGACTTTAAAATTTCACTTAAACTGTTTATCTTTGCAGCCGCATGACCGAATTCAGAGAAGAACTCCTTTTAAAATTATCCGTACCCATTTACGCCATCGTAATCGGTGTGGAACTATTTTATAGTTACTGGCATGAGAAAAAATATTATTCTACAAAAGGTATTTTATCGAACGTATATTTAAGTGCGCTCAATTTTTCCCTTGACATTGTTATCCGCGGGGTTTGCCTTGCTTTTCTCTGGTATTTTTACCAGTTTAAGTTTACGCAGATCGATAAAGCCCAGCATCCCATTTTGTATTGGTCGGTTTTACTTGTAGCTCAGGATTTTCTGTTTTACTGGCTGCACCGTGTTGATCACTACTGCCGCTTATTCTGGGCCGTTCATGTCACCCATCATTCTTCAGAAGAATTTAACCTCACAGTTGGTTTTCGTTCTTCCGTATTTCAACCACTTTACCGTTTCATTTATTTTATCCCACTTTCCCTTGTTGGTTTTGATCCCCTTGATGTGATGTTTATGTACGCTGCCACGCAGATCTTTGGTATTTTAATTCATACAAAAACAGTTGGCAAACTCGGGTTTATAGAATGGTTTATGTCTACCCCCTCGCACCATCGTGTGCACCATGCCAGCAACATACACTACCTCGATAAAAATATGGGAATGGTTTTTATTATATGGGACAGGCTTTTCGGAACGTTTGAGGAAGAAAAAGAAGAAGTTATTTACGGCCTTACCAGTAATTTAAAATCGAATCACCCCGTTCATATTGTTTTTCACGAATGGAAAAATATTTTTAATGATCTCACAAAAAAGAAAGTGCCTTTAAAAGCCAGGTTTATGTACCTCTTCGGTCCCCCGGGCTGGAGTCACGACGGCAGCACAAAAACAAGCAGGCAGTTGCGCTCTGATCTAAAAAACAAAGCATCCCGCTAATGGCAGAACAAACAGCCGTTGGGCGTTTAAAGCGCGTTAAGGAGTTATTAAAAATTGAACGCGACGAAGATTACCGTTTGTACAAAGAACTATTCCTGCGCGTTAACCTCGAACAACGAAAGAAAAACGGCGTAACCTGGTACCCTATTAAGATCAACAGTGAAGAATTGGGTTCGGGTGATCTTTTGCACCTGGAAATTGAACGGACCTCCCAGGTTGATAAACCGCATCAGTTCAGCTCCGGAAAAAATGTAAGCCTGTTCAGCAACCAACAGAATGAACTATTTGAAATAACGGGTACTATTAAATCGGTTTCCAAAAACAGCCTCAAATTGATCGTCCATTCTGATGAGCTTCCCGATTGGTGTTATGAAGGCAAGCTGGGATTGAATATCCAATTCGACGACAACAGCTACAATGAAATGCAAAAGGCGCTCGATAATGTGATAGATGCTAAACACAACCGCGTTGCAGAACTCCGGGAAATGATAGAAGGAGTGATCCCGATTTCTTTTGAAAAAATAAATGAGGATATTCTCATTCCGCAATTGAACTTGTCGCAAAACAGGGCGGTGAGACATGTGATAAGCGTGAATGATATTGGTGTGGTGCATGGTCCGCCGGGAACAGGGAAAACAACCAGCCTTGTACAAGCCATTCGCTTAACCCTGCAGACTGAAAAACAAGTATTAGTATGCGCACCAACAAATTCAGCAGTAGATCTTTTAACTGAAAAATTAGTTGCGCTTGGAATTGACGTACTGCGTTTAGGTCACCCGGCACGGATGGCCGAGGAGTTGCTAAACAGCAGCATGGATGGAAAAATTTCAGCATCTCCCTATTATAAGGATATTAAAAATTTACGCCGTAATGCAGAAGAATACTTCAGGATGGCGGGAAAGTATAAACGCACTTTTGGAAAAGAAGAAGCCCAGCAACGTACTGCATATTATACCGAAGCTAAAAACTGCATAAAGGAAGCGCGTTTGCTTGAAGATTTTATAGTAGATGAGCTTTTTAAAACGTCTCAGGTTATTTGTTGTACTCCTGTAACCAGCACGCACAGGGCCTTGTCGCGAAAGCGCTTTAATACTTTGTTTTTTGATGAAGCTTCGCAGGCCCTTGAGCCTATGGTATGGATTCCCCTTTTAAAATGTAACCGGCTTATCTTATCCGGCGACCATTTTCAGCTACCGCCAGTTGTAAAAAGCCTGGAAGCTAAAAAAGGTGGACTGGATGAGACCTTGCTGGACAAATGTATTGAGTTAAAAGAAGCTGTTGTATTACTGAACAGGCAATACCGGATGAACTCTGCCATTATGGGATTCAGCAATGCCTATTTTTATAACAACGCACTTATTGCAG
>JAYSYG010000079.1:0-7271 GCA_043716685.1 Sphingobacteriaceae bacterium
GCTAAACTTGTTGCTGAAATAGGAGGAACAGAAATTTTAAAAGCCGTAAAGAAGAAATATTTAGAGGATAAGGATTTTATTCTCGCCGGAACGAGTGCCGGAGCCATGTCACTGTCCGATGTAATTATTAAAGATGGCTTGATTGGCGAAGTACTCTTTAAAAACGATCTTGACATTGGCAAAGGTTTTGGAATTATTAAAAATATTATAGTAGACACTCACTTTGTTCAGAGAGGCCGTTTTGCAAGACTCGCACAGGCTGTTATTCAAAATCCGGGTTGCCAGGGCATCGGTTTAAGTGAAAATACTTCGCTTCTTATTAGTAACGAAAACGAAGCAGAGTGCAAGGGTTCAGGTATGGTAATTATTATTGATGGAAGTGAACTCGGAGAAAATAACGGCGACACAGCAAGTGGGAATACTGCAATAGTAGCCGAAAATCTGAAGGTTCACATTCTAGCGGATGGGTGCAAGTTCTTTTTAAAAGACAAGAAATTTGTACTTGGTTAATTGGTATCTGTGAGGCTCAGAAGACTGAAGAGTTCTTTTTGTTCTATTTCCTTTACCTCACCAGGCTGCATGTTACCAAGCTCCAGGTTTTCAATTTTTGTGCGGATCAACCGTTTGCAGTCATGCCTCACAGCAGAACACATTTTACGGATCTGCCTGTTTTTCCCCTCCATTAAAATAAATTCGAGCCAGGAATGGGGAAGGAATTCTTTAAAAGCATGCGCGCGCTCCGGCAGGTTTACAGGTTTTTCTATAAGATTAACTTCACAGGGTTGTGTCGTGTAACTCCCTTTTTTCTTTATCAGAATATCCAAACCATTCGCTAATTTTTGAATGGCTTCCGCTTCAACCTTTCGTTCTACCTGCACTATGTAATTGCGCTTGTGTTTTCGTTCAGGGTGTAATAAACGGGTGGTGAGGCTTTTATCAGTTGTCAATATTAATAAACCTTCGCTGTCGTCATCCAATCTTCCTACTGCATTGGTTCCTTCAGGAAATTCAAATTCAAGGTCACCCAACAGCCGGTGATCATAAGGACTCACAAATTGTGAGATCATTTTGTAAGGTTTGTATATGATAAAGTACCTGTGCATTGCTTTGCAAAAATAAGGAGAATTTCCCGGCTTATTTTTGGTATTTTTATTTCCAAAATCACAACAATGGAACCCGTACCTGTATTTATTTATCCTGCATTTCCTGAACATTTGCAAGTACTCAGGGAGTTAAGCATTAGCACATTTAAGGAGTCTTTTGCAGATGTAAATACAAAAGCGGATATGGACAAGTATATTGCCGGAACATTTAATGAGTCCAACCTCTCAGATGAGCTGGTTGCTCCCGGCGTAGCATATTTCCTCCTGTATTTAAAAGATAATCCTATTGGATACATGAAATTAATTTCAGGAACAGTACCGCAAAGCGGAGGTAAAGAGGGCGTGGAAATTGAGCGGATTTACGTAAAGAAGGCTCACCAGGGGAAGGCATATGGACAGCAGTTATTTTTAAAAGCAGTAAACGTGGCGTTAAGCTTAGGTGCCAAAATAATCTGGCTCGGTGTTTGGGAAAAAAATCCTGGTGCTATAAAATTCTACAAACGGAATGGTTTTACAGAATTCGGTAAGCATATTTTTACCTTAGGCACAGATAAACAAACGGATCTCTTAATGAAACGGGAAGTGTGATCCATGAAAGACATCTTCTTTAAAAATAATGTATAATTTTGATCATGAATCGTATTGACAGGCTTTTTGGAATTCTAACACTTCTTCAATCGAAAAAACATATACAAGCTGAGGCAATTGCTTCTAAATTCAACATCAGCATCCGGACCGTTTACCGCGACGTAAAAGCGCTGTGTGAGCAAGGCGTGCCGGTTAGTTTTGAACAGTCGAAAGGTTATTTTATTGTGAATGGTTATTTTTTGCCACCCATTTCATTTAACTCAGATGAGGCAGGTGCCTTGCTTTTAATTGAAAGTATTGTTTACGGTTTTTCAGATAAATCAATTAAGAAAAATTATTCAAGCGCTTTAAATAAAATAAAAGCGGTGCTTAACAATGCACAGAAGGAAAAACTGGAACGCCTAAATAATACCACGCATTTGCAGTTGCCCCCGTGTATTCTGCCCGACGTGGATTATCTCACCTCACTCCAGACCGCAATTTCCTCAAAATTCATCATTGAAATGCGGTATACAAATTCGAAGGAAGAAGTCAGTAAGAGGTCCATCGAGCCTATTGGTCTTGTTTTTTATGCGCTTAGCTGGCATGTGATCGCCTGGTGCCATCTGCGCAATGATTACAGGGACTTCAAACTCTCGCGCATCCGGTCAATTAAAAACACTGAAATTCCTTTCACGCGTACAGAACATTTAGAGTTGAGCGAATACATTAAACTCTTGCCCGTTGCGTTTTAAACGATTTCAAAAATCTCAAAAGCAACTGCCATACTGTTGTCACCCTCTCGTTTTAGTTTTGTGTCATAACTTAAAATAATTACTTATGACAATGATTAAAATGCTCCTGAAAGAAATGGAGGAAGAAGCCAAAACAACCCATAAAATGCTTGCCTGTATTCCAAACGACAGATACGACTGGAAACCGCATTCAAAAAGTATGTCCATCAGAACTCTTTCCACCCACATTGCCGAATTACCCTCCTGGGTTACCCTGGCGCTTACTACAGATGAACTGGACTTCGCTTCGCAGCCGTATACGCCTCATCCGATCCATAACACATCAGAATTACTCGACTATTTTAAGAAAAACTATGAAGACGGTAAAGCCCATTTAAGCAAAGCAAAAGATGCCGATCTTTTACCCAACTGGACAATGAGGAGTGGTGACCAGATCTACAGTGTAGCAACAAAAGGAGAAACGATCAGGCATGCATATTGCCAGATCGTGCATCACCGGGCACAGCTTGGCGTTTTCCTGAGACTGCTGGATGTTCCAATTCCGGGTAGTTACGGACCAAGTGCCGATGAAATGCAGCTGGCATAATTTTTACATGTTCATTCACACTGGCCGGATTTTAGTTCGGGCCGGTGTGAATTTAAATGAAAGTCTTACCTCATAACGCAATTTAAAAGTGTATGAAAAAAAGCTTAAAAGTTATACTTGCCATCTTCCTTTTTCTTATTGGAATAGGGCTTTATTTCTATTTTCATCCCAAGAAAGCAATTGAGATCACCGTCCCTGAATTTAAGAACATCGAAAAAGTTCATATTACTTTTTTAGAAGATACAGCCTTAATTGATGCAGATATTCTTTTTCGCAACAGCAGTTTTATGAAGTTGAACGTGGATAGTTTTATTTACAACGTTAAACTCGACACACTTACCCTTCTTTCCAAAGCACAGGACCTCGATATGAAACTTCTGCCATCTGAAACCGACACCGTGCATTTACCAATAGCTCTGCCTTTTAAGAGGCTTATGAAGGAAATAAAAGATCTTCAAAAACAAGATAGTGTGCAGGTAACCTATGATCTGAGACTTGTTTATTCTACCTGGTTTGGCAAAACATCCCTTCCGTATAAAAAAACAATACGCATTGCTGTACCAATTCCTCCAAAAATTGAAATAGAAAAACTGGAATATAAAGAACGCCATAAAAATATTTTCACTTTTAATGCCCATGTTAGGATTATTAATAAAGGAAAATTAGACCTTCATGTATCTGAGATCCGTTATTTACTCACTGTAAAAGATAATTTTACCGCAAAGGGTAAAGAAGAAAAAGAGATTCACCTGAGTCCAGGCTCTGAGCAAACAGTGGTTCTCCCGATAAAAATAGAATTCGAACACCTGTTTAAAACCCTTATAAACGTAGCAACAGATAATGACCAGGTAAATTATCATTTAAAAATAAAGGCTCTGGCCCAAATAGATAAATTAAGCACACAAAAAACAGAAATTGAAATAGAAAAAGAAGGAATTACCGAATTAAAGAAATAGATTTGGGTTTGTTAATTTTTTAAAATGCTGGCACTTAATTTCACACCTTTTCCAATCTTAACAACAAACCGTTTAGTATTAAGAAAACTTAACCTGGAGGATGCTGAAGAAATGTTTGTACAACGTTCACATCCCGAAATACAGAAGTATATAAAAAGGACGCCGGCTGCAAATATGGAGGAGGCAAAGGCGTTTATAGAAAAAGTGCTTCACAACGAAAAAAACAACGAAACAATTACCTGGGCAATTACCCTAAAAGGTACAAACAAATTAATTGGATCGATTTGTTTATGGAATATAGAAAAAGAAAAACACCTTGCCGAAGTCGGGTATAGCCTTCACCCGGATTATTTTGGGAAGGGAATTATGAGTGAAGTGATTGCAACAGTTATAATCTATGGTTTTGAGAAGATGAAACTCACTCGTATTGATGCTTACACAAATAAAAACAATTTAGCTTCCCTACGTCTTTTAGAAAAGAACATGTTCATTCGTAATCACACCTTTGAAAAAGAGTATGAGGATAAGAAGGAGCTGGAATACAATGTTATTTATACACGGTACAATACCTGATCCCGGTTCACTTTTTATTAAACAATCAGTTTTATGAGAATTTTTTTAGCCATGCTGTTTTTTACACTGCTAGGTTCTTCCTGCCGGAATTCGAACCCGAACCAGAAAATGGATTCTTATTTTGAAAAAGAGATCAGCAACCGCAGGCAAATTCTTGACACACGTCATTTAACGGTCGATTCCCTCAAGGTAAATACCGCTGAAATAGACCTGGAGATCAATAGGATCATTCTTTTATCGAAGGATCTTGAAAACCTGACGGCTTCTGTTAACCGGGGTAACTCTTATTTTAAAAAGTTAAACGATGCGTTCCACCTTGATCTTTCTGAGTTTACTATTCTAACCGCAGCCATGTATGGTAACGATATTGCCACCGTTTTAAAGCAAAATGAACTAACGCTTTTTAACCGCCTTATTTTTAAAGGTCAGGCAATTCAAATTAATCCAGCCACTGCGCAATAATTGGCCCGAAATTTGTTATACAATGTATGCGCGTAATCTATCTTTTAACAATCCGTCGAATATTGACCCTTGTACTTGATTTAAAAAAAATAGTTTATTACATTGGCATTATAATGAATATAAAATCCCTTCAAGAATGAAAAAACTTCTGTTTTCCTTATTTTTTGTAACGTTTACACTTTTGGGCAGCGCCCAGACCAGCCTTTACCAGAATGTTAAAAAACTCATTTCTGATACCCATCCTGAGATCAACCTTGAAAATAAACTGATCGCCTTTAATGTCTGGAGTATAGAGGATGCGGAAAGCCGTGAAACGAATAAAGAATTTGAAAAGGCCTATAGTGTTTATGAACATGCGCGGTTAAAAGGTGGAAGTAAGGGAATAGTGGTTATCTCAGTCAACAGAGATAATTTATCAAGTGGAGCAGTAATTACCTACACAAAAGATGGCATTACCAGAATGATCCCATTTAAATGGACTGACCTTGAAGGAATAGAGCAGGGGGTATCCAATTGTGTTTTTGATTCTACCGGTAATGAAGTTTATAAAAATCTTAGCGTACCAAATGTTTACAGTTCTATTAACCACCTAATTACCCGTTAAGCACCATGAAAAAGATAATTATTTGTTTACTTGTACTTGTAACTTTTTCCAAAGGCTTTTCCCAGATAAATGACAATTGTATTAACGCGATTCCCCTCTGTAGCACACCAAGTTTTACGTTTAATGCAAACAGCGGACCCGGTAGTATTATAGATTTCTCTACAACAAGTAACATTTCAAACCCTACTACTAATCCTAATCCCCCAAATGCTGGCTGCCTTCTTGCAGGAGAGTTGAATCCTCAGTGGTTATTACTTACTATTGGTAACGCTGGTTTTCTTGAATTTGTTTTTGGGGCAGCAAATAGTGCCAACCCGCAGGCAGGATGTTATGACTGGTCTATGTGGCCGTATTCACCGACAACCTGCGCAGATATCCTCAATAATACCCTCGCCCCAATTCGTTGTAACTGGAATGGAACCTGTAGTGGCGGCACAGGTATTGCTTCGGCAAGCACTATGGCTACTTTTGGTGGCGCTACCTCACAATTTCAACCGCCCCTGGCTGTGAATGCCTGTCAGCAATTTATTATTTGTATTTCAAATTATAGCGGTGTGAACACACTCGTTAGTTTCCAAAGTTTAGGAACAGCAAGCTTATCCTGCAACCCGAATTGTAATCCGAATTACTCCATGTGTTATGGCACCAGTGCTACCATTGTGCCGGTAAACTTTGCTGCCCTTGCAAATCCGGTGTTTTCAATTCAGCCCGGCGGTACCGTCACTACTACCGGAAGTTTTGTTGTTACTCCATCCGTTACAACATCATACACAACATTTATTACAGGTGTTAACTCTGTTAATTCTGTTCAAACAATCACTTCTGTTTCCACGGTTACCGTTAATGCTCAACCCTCAGCTGCACCTACTGTTACAAATACAACGTGTACAGGTACTGTAAATGCAGTTAATATGAACATTACATTTAACCCAACCGGATCTACGCCAACCTATTCTATTAACTGGTCGCCAATTCCTAACGGAATTTCGCTAACGTCTCAAACTTCCTTTACTGGAGGTATTTTGCCAGGTTTATATACTGCTACCATTACAACAAGTAATGGGTGTTCTACTACTACGAACTTTAGTATAAATCCTTTACCTACACCCGCTGCAATTGTTTTAAATCCTCCTGGTCTTTCTCATACAATAACCTGCTTCTCAAATGTAACTCTTACCGCTCAAAATGCAGCACTTAATTATACGTGGAGCAGTAATGTGGCCGTTTTTAACGGATCGGTGGGTGTTTTTACTTCCACTATGGCAACTACCTGGACAATACTAACTCAAAACCCAGTTTCGGGTTGTGTTTCTTCACAAACCTTCGCCATTGCACTAAACACTATAACCCCGGTAGCCTCTTTAACACCCTCTTTTCAAACCATTAACTGCAATATAAATTCTATTACTACTATTACTGCTTCCGCAAATCCTACAGTTAATGTAACGCACCAGATTCTTGCGCCACAGGGTGGAACATTTTCTGCGCAGTCGTATACAACGCTCTATAATCCTGGAGGAATAGGTACTTTTACGCATTGCGTGGTGAATAACGCGAATGGTTGCAGCACCTGCAAGACGTTTACGGTCACTTCGAGCCAAGGCTTTCCGACGTATAGTGTAACGAGTCCGCAAAATTTTACACTCGGATGCAACTCAACCAGTT
>JAYSYG010000080.1:0-2347 GCA_043716685.1 Sphingobacteriaceae bacterium
ATGAAATACACATCATTCTCAAAAGAACGAACAATGAAATGATGATGGGTATTCCAAATGGCAATTAAAAAACAATAACATCAACATATGAAAAAAAACTATTTTGGAATTTGAGAACATCGTTTACCGGTTAGCGAATTTAATTTTTTATTAATCGCATTGCTAAAAAATTATCAACGAACGATTAAATATGCAAGTTTTTTATAAAGTATCAACCTTGAAAAATTCAAATCATATTTGAATTTTTCAAGGTTAATGTTTATATTTGTTTTATGATAAACAGAAGTATAATTACCCAGGTAGAGAAATATTGCAAGGAATTCCCGGTAATTGTAATACTTGGCCCAAGGCAAGTGGGAAAAACCACCCTGGTAAAAGTTGTTGCTAAATCATTAAAGAAAAAAACGCATTATCTTGATCTTGAAAAGAACAGTGATTTTGAAACGCTTAACCGGGACGCGGAAGACTACTTGTCGTCTTATAGTGATGAATGTGTTTTAATTGATGAAGTGCAACGTATGCCAAAACTCTTTCCTTTATTAAGAGCTATGGTAGATGAAAACCGTAAGCCGTCACGGTATATCATTACGGGATCAGCCTCTCCGGAACTGTTAAAGGGTGCATCTGAAAGCCTGGCGGGCCGGGTATATTATTTTTATTTAAACCCTATTGGCTTACACGAACTTCCTAAAACCATCAGTATTAAAAAACACTGGTTCAGAGGTGGGTTTCCAAAAGCCCTGACGCTTAAAAGTAATGAGTTGGCATCGGGGTGGCTGGATGCTTTTATTACTACCTATATTGAACGGGATCTAGCGCTCCTGTTTGATATTAAATTTTCGCCGATTGTTATGCGTAAATTATGGGGAATGCTGGCTCATTTGCAGGGAAGTATCCTGAACGCTGAAAAACTGGGAGGGTCGATGGATGTGAGTGGAACAACCATAAAGCGTTATATAGATTACCTTGAGGGTGCTTTCCTGATAAGGCGCTTACCTCCTTTTTATGTAAACGTTGGTAAACGGCTTGTTAAATCGCCGAAAGTTTATATTAATGACAGTGGCATCCTGCATCATTTGTTGCGTATTTCTAGCGAAAAGGAATTGTTGAACAACCCTGGCGTGGGAGCTTCCTGGGAAGGGTATGTAATTAGTCAAATTATCAATGCAGCTCCTAACCGCATTGATGCCTATTATTACCGGACTCAAATTGGCGCAGAGTGTGATCTTGTTTTAGTACATGGCAATAGTGTAAAAGCCTGTATTGAAATAAAACTAAGCAAAGCACCAACTCCATCAAAAGGCTTTTACAATTCAATAACTGATCTTGACAGCAAAAATAATTTTATCATCTCTTCGGCAGAACTTGATTATAAGAGTAAGCAAAACGTTACTATTGTTGGGGTTGAGACCTTTATTAAAAAATACCTGCCAAAACTTTAAAATATAGCAACCTTGAAAAATTCAAATACAATTTGAATTTTTCAAGGTTGCTATTTTCCGGCAAGCCCATTAATTTTCCCTTTTATTACCCTAATCCACTGCCCTTTTGTTCTTGCAAAAACAGTATTGTCGTACATCGCTTCTACATTTACACCCGGCAAATAATAACGGCCTTCGTAAGTTGCGTTTACCATTACATTAATGGTTTTGGTTTCTGTGCGATTGAGATCAAAATAAGTAAGGACCCTGTCATCGCGAATATCCTGGTAAGTATAAGACGAACTTTTGAGAGCCGCCTCATTATCATCCATACGTGAGTTGTGGATTTCCCATCCGGAAGGAATATAATTGCTTAACGCAATATTCTCGAGTCCACCCAGTAATCCAAGGTTTTTAACGGTAATGGAAATTATAAAATTAGTACCCTGCAACAATTCCGCAGGATCAATGATGTTGCCTGAAATATCTTTGTACGTTACGGAGGCAGAAATGTTTTCGTTTGCTTCTTTCTCTTCTCCTATTGGAGGTTTGCCCCGGTTTACGATCCGCACATATAAAATTCCTGCACCATTATTTTCAATATTGAAATTACCACCAGTAGCGCCTTTATATTTAAGAGGCAACTGCATTACCACTGCTTTGCCTTTCAGATCCCTTTCATCTCCATTAATAGTGCATTTGGCCTGCATGGCAGATGACCCGCCATACCTTGTTATAAAATCAGATACGGCTACCAAACCAAAAGCAGTTGTCTGTGTACTTAACCAGTTTTTTGCAGACAAAAATTCAGATACCTTCTTAACCTGCACATAAGCCTGTTGTTTTTTATTTAACAGACACAGAACCTGCAAAATAACAGCCATGTCTCTATCGGAGGAGCCGTAGGTATAATAATTTACGCGGTA
>JAYSYG010000009.1:0-7984 GCA_043716685.1 Sphingobacteriaceae bacterium
CCAGTTTTGGGAAGACAAACTGCATCCTGGAGATAAGGAGGAAGTTATTCGGAAACTCCAGGAATTTATTAAAGATGTTAACCAACATCAATGTCAGTATGAATATCGCTTTATGAAGGCAAACGGGACTTATGCTTACGTAAATGACAGACTCCTTATTATCCGTGAAAACGATATTCCCGTAAGAATCATCGGAGCTATGAATGATATTACCCGGCGCAAAGAAGAAGAACAGCATCTGAAACTACTGGAGTCGATTATTACTAATACCAATGATGCTGTAATGATTACGGAAGCAATGCCGGTAAACGAACCTGGTCCTAAAATCGTTTATGTAAATGAGTCGCTGGCAAAAATAACCGGTTATACCAAGGAAGAAATGGTTGGTAAAACACCCCGCATGTTCCAGGGCCCTAAATCGAACCGTGAAGAGCTTGATAAAATAAGGAATGCGATAGAGAAGCAGGAGCGTCATAGCGCAGAGATTATTAATTATACTAAAAATGGTCGTCCATACTGGGTGTATATTGATATTGCACCCGTTACGGACAATAGCGGTAAAGTCTCCCACCTCATTGCTATCGAAAGAGACATCACCTCCCGGAAGATCCAGGAACAGGAAAGAGAAAAACTTATTTTTGAACTGATCCAGAATAATAAAGACCTTCGCCAGTTTTCGTATATCACTTCACATAACCTAAGGGGACCCATCGCCAATCTTCTTGGTCTTACAAACCTTCTCGACAATTACAAATTAAAAGATGCAACGCTAAATAAAATACTGCAGGGTGTTAAACAAGCGGCTTTAAATTTTGACGAAACAATCAAAGACCTCTCTACTGTACTGAATATAAAAGACCGCTCCTCCATCCCTAAGGAAAATTTACAATTCAAAGCTATCCAGGATAGAGTAACTGAACAATGTAAAATCATGATCGCAGAAACCAATGCTTCTATCTCCGTTGATTTTTCCAAAGCTCCGTTCGTATATTTTAATAAACCCTACCTTGAAAGTATCCTTTTAAATTTACTTACAAATGCCATAAAATACCGTATAAAAACACTTGGAGCGCGCATTTCTATTACAACCGAAGAAGAGGGAAATGATATCTTGCTTAAATTTAAAGACAATGGACGGGGAGTAGATCTTACTCTTAATAAGGAAAGGATTTTTGGCCTCTATCAAAGATTTCACCTGAATACAGAAGGAAAAGGCATGGGACTCTTCCTTGTTAAATCGCAAATGGAAGCTCTTAACGGAACCATTGAAGTAGAAAGCCATATAAATGAAGGGACTACATTTACACTTCGCTTTAAGAAATTTCATACACCGGCTCCTTAGAAAACCATAAAGAGGGTAATATAAAACTCTCTCTCTTTGCCGGAAAAAACTTCAACACACATACAACTTAAAACAGCAAAAAGACATTTACGGCAACTGTAGATGTCTTTTTTTATTATTTACGCTTTCGCGGGGAAAAAAACAATTTTGCCTGTAAACCCTTTAAATAGAGGCGTACAGCCCATCTTATAAAAGCCAGGCGCGGCACAAATTGCAAAATAATCTTACATATGAAATATGCCAAACCTAAACGAATAAATACGCGTCAATAACCACCCTATCTTTGACTAAGAAATAAACACTAAAACAAAGTATCATGAAAACGACAAACTCAAACACTCTGGAATTAAAGGAACTGTCTAAAATTGAACTGGTGGTTATTAAAGCAACTATCGCTCTTTTCGGAACTGTTTTAAATATTTGCTGCATTCAGCTTATTTTCTAAGAACTCTTAAAACAATAGAAATGACAACAACATTGATCAAAACAAATAATCCTTCCTCACGGATTTATAATCTTACAGGTTTGGAATCACTGAGCTTTAAAATGGTAAGTATTCTTTTTATTGTGATCCTAAGTGTAACCCATTTGTCATCACAGACAAGTGATCAGAAAGGTAAAGTTCACGCTTTTGCATACGCTGATTTAAATTCCGGGCTGGAATCAAAACCAATGGTTATTTCTGTTCAACCACGCATATATACCGTTTATATTGCAAAAAATTTTCCAACACTTCACTCCAATTTAAGCACTAAGTTACAGGCAATGAGCGATTCAGAGTCTTTTGACTATACCGAATTTTTTACTGATTCACTCCTAAAAAAAAACGGAGCAGTTCCAAAAATAGTTTCACTTGCTGTTACTAAATCCATTAAAAAATACACCAAAAACAAAGTAGCTCCTAAATTAAATTCATAATATTAAAATCAAAAACCATGAAAAATTCATTACTTAAAATTAGTATTCTAATTTGTACTTGCCTTTTTAGTATTACCGCTCAGGCAAAAGGTGGAAAATTAAAACTGGATTCCCTGTCCTGTCTACAAATCGAAGGCAGAATCAATAACGCAGACGAACTCGGGGGTGAATGTCTTATAGAAGTAATCGGGCTTAACGACCAGGTAGATACTATTCTATTAAAGGAAGGAAAAATAAAGTTTAAACATGTATTGAAGAGAGATTCTTATTACGCTATCCGGATCTCGAAAGCAGGATATTTAAGTAAACTGGTATGTGTGAATACGGAAATTCTTACAGAAACCAACGGCTTTTTTGTATTCGAGTTTGAAACCACTCTTATTAAAGAGGCGGCGGCAAAAACACTCAATAAAGATGTACTTGATTTTCCAGTTGCTATTATTCATTATGATTATGAGAAGGACAGTTTTTCTTACAACAAAGAATACTCCGCTTACATTAAAAAGGAATTACATACTGTAAAACCGGAGCGTGTAAAACAATCAAAAAAAGAAACATTAGCGCCCTTATCCGTATTCGCTTCTAAATCTTAACACCCACACGATTATTGAAGCATATCTGTCTTCAATCCCCTTTTTATAGTGTATATTTGCATCCTCCCGGGGATGCTTTTTTTTGCCTGCGGATTAAATTCTTTAGCATGAATACGTCTCAAATTCTCTCCAACTTCAATATCACCAGTTTAAACGAAATGCAGAATGCTACTCTGGCAGCGGTTTCATCAACGAAAGATGTTGTACTCATTTCTCCAACAGGATCCGGCAAAACACTTGCCTTTCTGTTACCTTTTATAGATTTGCTCGAAAAAGAAAAAGAGGGCGTACAAGCTGTTATCATTGTTCCCACGCGCGAACTGGCACAACAAATAGAACAGGTATTTAAACAAATGGGGACAGGCTTTAAAATTTCCTGCTGTTATGGCGGTCACTCGGTGCAAATAGAACGTAATAATTTATTGGAATCGCCCGCTGTGCTCGTGGGAACACCCGGACGTATTGCCCATCATCTCCGCAAAAAAAGTTTATCGCTTACAAAAACCAGCTACCTGGTACTGGATGAATTTGATAAATCTCTGGAGGCAGGCTTCCAGGATGAAATGTCTTTTATTATTAAACATATCCTGCATCCTAAAAAGAGGATTCTTACTTCTGCAACAGCCATTCCTGAAATACCTTCGTTTGTTGGGATCAAAGACCCAAAAGAACTCGACTACACAACAGAAGAAAAACAGGGAAAAGGAACTTTACATTACAAAGTTGTGCATGCCCTGGAGGATGATAAATTAAATGCCCTGCTTTTATTACTGGGCAAAATAAATTCCGGATCTACTATTGTTTTTTGCAACCACCGCGATGCAGTCAACCGCATCTCAGAAGAGCTGAGTAAATTAAAAGTAGCACACGGTTTTTATCATGGAGGCCTGGAGCAAATTGACCGTGAAAAAACACTTATCAAATTAAGAAATGGAAGTGTAACCCTTTTGATCTCTACTGACCTTGCCGCCAGGGGCCTCGATATTCCTGAAATTGAAGCCGTGATCCATTTTCAACTGCCACTCACTGAAGACGCCATGATTCACCGTAATGGAAGAACTGCCCGGATGAACGCCAGCGGTACTGTTTATTTTCTACTGGAAGGTGAAGATTTTCTTCCTGCTTTTTTAAAAGTTACACCGGAAGAGGAAATACTCCCGAAAAAAATCAATACCCCTCAGCCTGGTCAATGGAAAACACTTTATATTTCTGCAGGCAAAAAGGATAAGGTAAATAAAATGGATATTGTAGGCATGCTACTTCAAAAAGGCGGGCTAAAAAAAGAAGAGCTGGGAAAAATAGAAGTACTTGATCACTCTTCTTATGTTGCGGTTAAAAGTGATAAGATTGTTAAAACATTAAACTTGATCCGCGACGAACGCATCAAAAACAAAAAGGTAAAAATGGATATCTCCACCTAATTTCCAGAGGCTTTAGGCACTTCTAAAACATTTTCACAATGGTAAAAAGACATATTTCTTAATTTTTTATCCTCATCTAACCCTGATTTTTCAGTATTTTTACCGGAAATTCATGTATTAGTACCTGCCTTGTGCAGAATACATTATGGACGCGGCAGAAAAGAAAAAATTTGAATATAGAGCTGTTGACCCGGAAGGACTTGAGATCTTAGATGTCATTTCATCCGCAACCCTTTTCAATGGTTGGCTGTATGAAAGTGTTTCTACTTTTTGCACCGGTAAAATTTTAGAAATTGGAAGTGGCGTGGGCAATATCTCAGGTTTGTTCGTCGCAGATAAAAAAAATATTTATCTCTCCGACATCCGTTCAAACTACAGGACTATCCTTGAAAAGAAATTCAATATGAGTTCCAGGAATGTCCTCGACATTGACATTGCGCATCATGAATTTAATAACACCTATACCACCCTTCTTTCTTCCTTTGACAGTGTGTTTGCACTGAATGTAGTGGAGCATATTAAGGAGGATGATCTGGCAATTAAAAATATGCTGAACCTGCTTAAGCCAGGCGGCGAAATGACTATCCTCGTTCCAGCATATCAAGCTCTTTACAATAATATTGATCTTTCACTGGAACATTTTCGGCGTTACACTAAAAAATCGCTGAGCGCGCTTATGAGCAAACATGCTCCCGTAAAAAAATCCTTTTATTTCAATGCCACCGGTATTTTAGCCTGGTGGATCAGCGGAAAAATTCTTAGGCATAAAACTATTCCCGCCGGGGAAATGAGGTTGTATAATACGTTTGTTCCTGTGTTTAAGATCATTGATAAACTTGTGATGAATAAAATGGGATTGTCTGTTGTTTGCGTAATTAAGAAGCCGTTGTGAAGTAACTGACGCAGATTTCACGGATCACACAGAATAAAATCAAATAATTCTAAATTCAAATTCCGCAGATGCTGTTTGGTATACACTCTTGTTATTCCTGGAAAATTATTCTGTGAAATTAATTCTCCTTATTACTTTCTGTGTAATCTGTGTCAAACCAAACTATTGCCTCTTCTTAATCTGTTCCAGCAAAAATTCCAACCCGTTCAATTTAATTTCGTAAAGTGTCGATAACAACATTCCTGTTTTACCGGGAGGAAAGCCCCCTTTCCGCATGAACCATTCAAGATAACTCACAGGCAGGCGGTAATACAATGTTCCCTTATATTTTCCAAAAGGCATTGTTGTATTTACCAGGTCTAATAAGATCTGTGGATTAAAGCCTTCCATCAGGAACTTATTTTTTCAAGATCAGAAACAAAATCCCCTTGTATGTCTTCGTGTAATGTGCTTATAAGAACATTTATTTTTTTAAGCTGTTGCTCATACATATTTATCAGCAATTGACTTCTACGAATAGGAATTCCTGAACCTTTTACTTTCAGGCAAAAATAAATATGTAATTCAGCTGCAATAGCTTTGTCGCCAATGTATTTGCAATACTTTGTAATGATCCGTAATAATTTGCGGAGACTTTTTTTAACATAATATAAATTCGACTGTCCTCTTAGTTCAGAAAAATGCTCATCGATCTCCCCCTTAATTTCAATTACGAAACCTGCATTGTCCTGTGACTTAAACAGGAGATAATCTAAAAATTCCTTATTGTCCTTCTTATATTTAGCAAGAACTACACATAACTCCACCAGGCGCTTATCCGGAAGTTCAGCCAGCTCCTTTTTTAATTCGTGTAAACTTGAGGCTTTCATCTTGTTTACCTTAACTTTTCCGCTAAAAATAAATAAGGTTCGATAAAATGATGAATCCAGATATTTGTTTCGCTATTCGGAAATAATTTATAATAATCCTGATCTGCCTGCAATACAATTGTATTTCCTGTTCGCACATAATTATTGCTTGGGTAATAAACCGGCGCCTCAAATTCAGGGTACAACTTTTTTACAGATTTAGAAACCATGTGACCCATGTAGCGCTCATATTTTTTTTGCGCCTTTAATCCCGGCTTGGTCAGCTTTCTATAGATGTGTTTCATCCCTGCGCGCAAAGGATATTTTTGTTTATCAATTATTTTATCAGTTACAGTAAATATACTGGTCTTATTAAAATCATTTTTTGTCTGGATAGAGAAGGGTACTTCCGGCACCCAATCGGCAGTATTCACTACATTAAATCCCCAGCCGCCTTCTGTGGCTTTTTCGAAGGTATAAGCATAGTATAAATTGCCAGGTTTTGGTCCTGCGCTACAATATGTTTTAAAGCGTATGTCACCGGGTAGTTTATTTTCCGTCTTTAAATTATCCAGATACGAACTTAATAAAAATGTTATCCCTCCGCCCTGACTATGCCCAGTGAGGATAAAATCTTTTATCCCGGCTTTATAGCAGGAATCTATTTTAACGACTACTTCGCGAGAAATAAAAGCCATAGATACAAGCCATCCAACATGCACCGCTGCTTGCGGATGCGGCGACAAATTATAATCAAAAATAAAAGAGTTGCTGATCTTAAGTTGGCCTTTAGCGGGAACCATTACCGCGTAAAAATTAGAAAGCCAGCTGTTTGGGTCGGCTGTTGTACCTCTTATACTAATTACAGCAATAGACTTTGTTTTATTGATCCAAAGATCCCACAGATTACCGAGTCCTATAACCTTTGAACGACTCACCAGGGTAACGGATTGAGGATCGGCAATCGATGTGTTATCCTTCCATTTATCTAAATCGATGTGTTGCTTTTGCGCAATTTTTAACAACTCAATATATTCTTGTTTATCAAAACCCGGCTTAAGTTTTTGTGATTGCAGTTTTAAAATGCATAAACTTAAAAACAGAAACAGGAAATGCTTATACTTCATACGCTATTGGTTTAAGTGCTTTACAGAACTACTAAAACTATTTATCCCTCTTCTTCAGCCACTCTGTTACAGCCGGTGCAAGTTCTTTCTGTGATTTTCCACCAACAAACACACCAATGTGTCCGCCTTTAAAACTGTAAAGTTCTTTGTCTTTGCTTCCTACAAGATCGTTAAGTGGTTTGGTTGCGGCGGGAGGAACCAGGTGGTCTTCCGTAGCAAAAATATTTAACAAAGGCGAGGTCAGATTTTTCAGGTTTACTTTTTTGCCTCCTACTTCCAGTTCTCCTTTCACTAATTTATTTTTCTGATATAAGTCTTTCATAAACTGACGAAAACATTCACCCGCCTGGTCGGGACTTTCACTGATCCATTTTTCCATGCGAAGAAAATTAAGCAGTTTATCCTTATCGTCCAGTGAATTTGTAAGCGCCTGCTGCTTTTGAACTTTCATCATCGGTTTCAGCATGTCAAAACCCTCGTTTAAAAAATTACCGGGAATCAGGCCATGATTTCCATCTACTAAAAGATCAAAATCCATATCCTTGCTCCAGCGGAATAAAAGCCCATCGTTTGTACTGAAATCAATGGGTGTAACATGAGTCACCAGGTTTTTTACTTTGTTAGGATATAAAGAGGAATAAATAACGCTTAACGTACCACCCTGGCAAATACTTAAAATATTAATACTTTCAAGACGGTGTTTTTTGCGGATAAAATCTACACAGTTATTAATATAGCCATTCACATAATCATCCATGCTTAAATAGCGGTCACTCTTACCTGGAAATCCCCAGTCAATGAGATAAACATCCATCCCCGCATTCAGCAGGTTCTTTATGTAGC
>JAYSYG010000081.1:0-2334 GCA_043716685.1 Sphingobacteriaceae bacterium
GATAAATTACCATTTAAATGTTCAGAATAATTAATCATATATCCCAAACCCGGACCAAATTCAAAATAAATATTCTTACTATGGTATTGAAAAAGGACAGGAATTTCAAAATAATGGAGGTTGACCTGATGTGGACTCTGCTTTCTAAATTGTGCATCACCGATTCCCTTATCTAAAAGTAAAAGTTCCGTCTGAGCCGTCCATTTTTTGTTCATTTTTAGCTGGAACCAGAATCCTGCTAAAAAGTCGCCGGCAGGACGACTGTTAGTAAAATCTCCCGTGAGCGTATGAAGGGAATATCCCAGCTTAAGCCCAGCGCGATAGGGTGACTTGTAGCTATGCTGAGCGCATAGCCAAACACAATTAAAAATGGCTATTATAACAAGATTTTTTTTCAATGCGTTAATAACGTAATTTTCTTTGAAAAATTATACTAAACTAAATTTTAAAAAGTAGTGCAGGCTGTTTCTTTACTTGATGTTATTCATTCGGTCTTAACCTTTTTAAAAGCCACACGTTTGTGATTTTCAGCCTTTTCAGGGGTAACAAACGGTTCTGCATCCACAAAGTGTAAGAACTTGTTTATTGCTGCTAGGCCCCTCACTAATAACTCAGTGTATGTTCCTTGAAAATCGGTTTCAATTTTGTAAGTATCCAAAATGGTTTTTTCATGCCTCAAACATAGGTGCGTAAGAAGGGAATGTAAAGCCTTACGGACACCAGGTGGTTGCTTTTTCTTTTTTCTTTGGTGGGCTATCAGCTAGCTTTTTTGTTTTGTAATTCTTAACTGATGCTTTGTAAGTATAATATGCTGCCGCTACTGCACATACTGCTTGAGCCAAACTAACTATCTGTGTAATATCCATTGTACCACACTATGCCCTGGAATGGACTACTTTTCTCTATCCTTTTTTAGTCAGATCTTTTTCCTATTATTTCACAAACATTTTATAAAACCGTGTAATTAGTTAGGTCAGGTTCCTGAATAATCAATTTAAAATTTACGAAAATGAATAACATAAAAATTATAAAAATCGACTCATCTAAATCACTAATAATGTGCACCGAACTGTTGGTGAATGCCTATAACTCCGAACCGTGGAACGACAATTGGACAACTGAAAAAGCACTTGAAAAATGAATGTGCTTTTACAACTGGCCAAAATTTCAAGGCTGGAAGGCCTTTAATGACGATGAACTTCTGGGCTGTTGTATTGGAAACATAGAGCCTTATTTTTCAGGTGATTATTATTACCTGAAAGAAATGTTTGTGTCGTTTAAGTCACAACACAAAGGTATCGGACGTCAGCTAATGACAAACCTAAAAGAAGAGCTGGAAAAAAATGAATATTAAAACAATTATTCTTTTTACTTCTAAAGATTTCTTTCCTTTCGAGTTCTATTTAAAAACAGGATTCAACGAAATGGAGGGAATGCGAATGATGCATTTTCGGTTCAACGGAATAATCAATAGTTTATTTATCTTTTGTAAAAGTGCGGCATCTGTCGCACTTTTTTTGTAGATAGAGATAAAAAGAGGAGCTAACTGCCTCTATTTTGTGGCCTCCTAATGCATAATTTGTGGTTAATATATCAAACAAACACCCTATTTAAATGCGATTAATTTTTTAAATTTGAAAGAACTTATTTATGAGATTTTCCTTATTCTTTATTTTTGTTTTTTCTTGCCTTGGAAGTAGCGCCATAGTTATTCCTTCAGATAACAGCCGTATAAATTATACAACAATTTATTTCGAAGAAGATCTTCAACCTCGTGCGCAGGTGTATGAGTTTGTTTTATATTCAGATTCATTGCTGGAGGCAGGTGCTGATGCCAGCCTGAGAATGACAAGCAGGATCCCAGCTTTCTGGGGTATTGATTTGGAATGGGGTTCGCGCTATTTCTGGAGGGTTAGTGCTTACGACGCAGATCATAAGCTTATTCACGAAGGAACTCTTCACAACTTCAGAGTTATTACTATTACTTATTCTTTCCCAAATATTGCCAAGGCAAGGCTTGACATAAAAACAAACAAAGAGAGCAGTCATTCTGGTGGATTGATATTGCTGGATTACACACGTTGTATGTTCACACGGAATGGAAGGGCAATATGGGCTTTGCCAAATATTCCGGGGATAGTGGGAGATGAAACCCAGATCAGGGATATGAAACTGACTGCCGATAATACCATCACGTTTTTAACGGACAGGAATGCAGTGGAAATAGATCTCGATGCAAATGTTCTGTGGAAAGCACCTTCAGCATTTGTTTATGGAAAGGATACAGTAACGTATCACCACGATCTTAAAAAGACAAGCCGCGGCACCTACATG
>JAYSYG010000082.1:0-2332 GCA_043716685.1 Sphingobacteriaceae bacterium
CTTATTAAAATTATCGACCGTTCCCGTCAAGCCCATATCTGCATGCCATTTTTTACCATTTGCTTCAAACGAAGGATTAATGCTGACGATTAGGTCATTCATTGAATCATTTGCTTGTTTGTGGTTATAGAAGTCCGTTAAAAAACCAATGTTCAGTTTTTCCTTATTCAGGTACATCGTTCCAAGGGCGTTTAGCTTTACGTTATTTTCTGACTCGCGGTAAAGATTTTGCAGGTTGTAATAACTTAGCTGAATGTTGTGATTAATATGCGTGCTATCTGTGTAATGACTCAGCAACTGCAGTTTTGGCTCAAATAACTGGTAACGCTGGCGAGTGTAATTTTTATCATCCAGTTGGTTTAAAGTAGTATTATATCCATAATAATGTATCACATTCCTTTCATAGTTCAGATCACCACTAAGTGTATGCTTTTTGTAAAAACGTTTTCCAAACAGGTTTATAACATTATCACTAAATCCTCCATACCCCGCATCTTTTAAATGCGTTGTACTCGAAAAATGTTTCAAGTGTGCTCCGTAACTACTTTCCTTAGAGCGTGTATTACCAATCCAGAATTCGCCGTAAGGCATATTATAAAAAGGACCATATCCTAATTTAAGAAGGGAATGATATAATTTGTTTAGCGGTTCATTCTGCAATTTAGCGGCATCAATTGGCTGTACCTGGTACTTTGGGAAGATAGGTGTACTTGTAATTCCATATTTAATGTTTTCAATTCGCTTAACACTGTCTTTTATTTCCGGTATGTCAGAAAATTTTTTCGCGTCCTTAATAGTAGGGACAAAGGTGCTGGTTGCTGCGAAATTCAAATCAGGCGCGGTTTGAGAAAAAGTTGCTAGCGCATAACCACAAACAAGAAGAATCACAAGGAACCATTCGATCTGTCTTTTCTGCTTACTACTTAATAAAGCTTCAGTAGTGTTATTCTCTTCGCTATATGTATTGCCTGAGTTCATTTTACTGTCTTACTTTGGTTGCTCGCTAATTGTTGAAGTTGGCGCCGGTATAGTTTGTATTTCGGGATCGTTACTGAATAAGGCGCTGTCTTTTTTAGTTTGGTTGAATTCTACTTTCATTTCTTTGCCCTGCAGGTTGGCACCATTTTCCTGCGGTGGTGGAGTTTCCTTTACCTGTCTTGCCTTTAAAGCTGCAAGGCGTTTATTCGCCTCATCCACATATTCCTGTTTCACCTTGCCACCAATAACTGTTTCTAATATTACCTGCGCATACGGGTCGTTATTCATACCGATATATGCGTCGGCCAGCAACAACATTCCTTTGTTGTTCCAGTCATCATTGCTGTATTCGTAGCTGATGAGTTTATTGATCGTTTTTTCAACTTCTTTATAATCCTGTTTTGCAAACTGGATCCTGGCAATGTAATAATAGGCTTCTGCTCCTGTTAGGTTCTTCGAAGCTTTGGTCATCGCTTTAAATTCAATCATGGCATCATCCAGCCTGTTTGTTTCATAAAGAGATTTTGCCTTAATGTATTTTGCTTCACTGGTTTCCTGTGGCGTTAGTTTTTCAGTATTTAAAACTTTTGTACATTCCGTTAATGCCACATCAAACTGGTTTAAATAAAAAGAGCAACGCATGGCTCCAAATTTACCAGCACTTTTGTTGGAAGGTGTTTCCGCTATTTCCTGTAACTGCTGAAATAATGGTAATGCCTCTGCATACTTCTTATCCTTATAAAATAAATAAGAGGTTTTGGCAAGCGCCACTTCGCTATACATGGAACGCGTTTTTGAAATTACATACTGGTAACCCACAATAGCTTTTGTAAAATCACTTTTACTGTAAGCACACTCTGCGTTGTTAAATTGCGCCTCCATAATATGCTTTCCGTTTGGGAATTTTAAAATGTAAGTCTCCCATTTAGGTATTGCAAGGTCACAGTCTTTTTTTGTATAAAATGCATCATAAGCAGCAATATAGGTGACCTTTTCGAGTTCGTTTTCCGATAAGGGGTTGTCAACAGATTTAAAGTATGCTTCCATCCCCGCAACGTCCCCTTTCTCTTCGAAGATCTTTTTTATAGAGCTAAGCACTTCTTTTGCTGCCTCACTTTTAATATCCGTCTTCACGAACTTATCAAAATACTCAAACGCTTTATCGTCTTGATTACGGCCGTAATAGATAAGCCCCAGTTGTGCATAGCAATTATTTGTAAAAGAAGAGTTCGGGAAATTTTTTAGCAAGCGTTCATAATAAAGTATTGCATTTGCTTCGTCTTTGAGGCTTTTGTAATACGTATCTGCAATTTCATTGAGCGCAGCAATGAGATAATTGGATTTCTGGTACTGC
>JAYSYG010000083.1:0-2328 GCA_043716685.1 Sphingobacteriaceae bacterium
CCAATCTTAGAGGTGTCACTGATGTTAAATTCTTCCTTTTTAGACTGGAAAAATTGTTCTCCTAATAACGTTACTCCCCAGAAAATAAATGTGATCCAACCAAACTCAGTTCACTAACTAAAAAAACTAGTGTCGCGTCAACGATACTTTGTCGCTTAATCCTTACAGGGCAATATCATTAAGTTCAATTTCCGAAAGATTATTTTATTAAGGTCGCTCTTATGGAGCTTATTCTGTTTTTTTTTACATTTTTGTTACTTACAATAGCAGTTATAGAGCCTTGTAGAGGCTTACGTTTGTAATAAACGTTAACCATTTTGATAGAGTTCCGTAGGAGCGACCTGTATGTGCCAACTTAATGACATTGCCCTGACAGGGTTTACTGATTATGCTATAACCCTGTCAGGGTTTACTGTGGCAGTTTTTAACTGACACGACACTAGGATCTAAAACCCGGCATTAGAAAGTCAAATTCAATACTTTTGTTTCACCGTTACGTAAAATCTCAATGGTAGTTGAATCTCCTTTTTTGTATTTAGACAAGGCCTTCATGTAACTCATTACATCTTTTACCTCAGCTTCTCCCAGTTTTTTTACCACATCTCCTTTTTGCACCCCGGCTTTGGAAGCAGGCTTATTGTCTGTAACACCGTCAATGCGCATTCCAACTCCTTCAAACGTATAATCGGGCATAACTCCCATCGTTACTTTAAAGGACATGCTTGCAGATTCAGGAGCACGTGTTAAACTAAAAGTAAATTTTTGATACTCAAACGATTTTTCAATAATGGAAGTTATATAGTTTAGTACTTCCACCTCGCCTTTGTAATTTACTTTTTCAGCATCGTCTGAGGGTTTGTGATAATCGCTGTGCTGGCCGGTAAAAAAATGAAGAACAGGAATATCCTTTAAATAAAAAGAAGTCTGGTCACTCGGCCCTATTCCCGCACTATCCTTTTTTACACTCAGTCCTGTTTTGATACTCTCAATCAATGGAACAAAAAAAGGCGAGGTCCCCACTCCATATACAATTACTTTGTGTGTGGAATCATTCAGCCTGCCTATCATGTCCATATTTACCATATAGTTGATCGAATTCAGGCTAATATCAGGATTATCGCACCATTTCTTAGAACCCAATAGACCCAACTCTTCACCACTAAAACAAATAAACAAAAAATTATAGGGCTCTGTTTTTTTGTTGGAAGAAAAATAATTTGCAAGTTCAATTACTCCCGTGGTTCCACTGGCATTATCATCGGCCCCATTATGTATTTTACCCTCCGGATTAGCATCCAGGCTGTTGTGATCATGTCCGAGGCCAAGATGATCGTAATGTGCCCCGATAACAATAGTATAGGGCGCCTTATTATCAAGAAATCCAACAACATTGTTAGAAAAACGTTCCTTAATAGTTGCAACTGCGGTATCGTGTGGATCAAGGTTTTTTTTAAAGCTAAATGGTTTGAGATACGAACCCTTAAAAGGAGTTAAACCTGCTTTCTTAAACTCAGCTGCTATATAGTTTGCCGCCAGCAATTCCTCAGGAGAAGAAGTACCACGGCCTTTTAATTTGTCGGATGCTAAAAAAGAAATATGTTTTTTTATGCTTGTTTCTCTAAAATTTTGGGCAGAGCACCAATAATTTACAAAACAAAAGATCAGCAGGCTTATGATTTTTTTCATGCGCAAAAATAAGAATTATTTGTACGCCAGCTTTTCTCCCTATATGTGCGAATTTGTTACCTTTATTTATGCTTGAAAATGAAATTATCCTAATAACAGCCAGCTTTAATACAAAGGTAAAGACCTATATTTTTTGTGTCGTTTTATTCTACCTGCTGATAAGTATAATAGGCTGGGCTCTATTGCCAATATGGATCCTCGGTTTCGGACAATGGTTAAGTAACAAGTTTTTCCATACGTTAAAATGCCAGTTAAGCAGCAAAAATCTACGGTTTTCTAAAGGCCTGATCTTTCATATCGAGAAAACTATCCCGCTTGAGAACATCCAGGATCTTTCCTTTTATGGAGGTCCCGTTCTGCGCTGGTTCGGACTTACTCTTATTCGCATTGAAACAGCCGGTGGCGGTGGAAAACACGACACTAATATGATGAGCATGCTCGGGATCAACGATGCTGAGAACTTTAAGCTGGGTATCCTGAACCAACGTGAAAAGGTAATTAAGGAAAAATATCAGTTCATGGCCCCCACAAGCGATAATGACCAAAATTCATTAAATGACCAGCTTTTAAGAGAGATAAAAAACGAATTAATAGAAATAAAGATGGCCCTTAAAAAATAGATCTTATTAATTACCTTTGCCT
>JAYSYG010000084.1:0-2328 GCA_043716685.1 Sphingobacteriaceae bacterium
ACACGAATTCTCGTTTAAATGGCTCAGGATTTTTTATGTGTTTGGAGAAGTAAAAGAACGTAAAAATTTGTACACATTGATCGTGGATGCAGTTAACAACGGTGACAAAACATTTAATATGTCAGGTGGTGAACAGGTACGTGATTTTTTGACTCCAAAAGAAATTGCCCTTAACATTGTGAAAATAGCGCTGCAAACAAAGGTAGATGGAATAATTAATTGTTGTAGCGGCACCCCTGTCAGGCTAAAAGACTTTGTACTTGATTTCCTGGAAAAGAATAATTATAAACTGGAGTTGAACTTAGGTTTTTATCCGTATGTAGAGTATGAACCAATGACCACCTGGGGTTCTGTAAAGAAACTTAACAGCATTACAACGCATTAAAAATAAATTTGAAAATTAAGATATTTGGGCCTAATTTCGTTCAGCAGCACAGTAGTTTGCTCGACAAGGGTTCAGCAACTAAAAAAAATAATTTAAACATATGAAGGTTGTATTATTAGCGGGTGGTTTAGGAACAAGACTCTCTGAAGAAACAGATATCAAGCCAAAACCAATGGTGGAAATTGGCGGAAAACCAATCTTATGGCATATTATGAAAATTTATTCCCATTACGGGTTTAATGAATTTATTATCTGTCTGGGTTATAAAGGGCATGTTATAAAGGAATATTTTTCTAATTTTTTTCTCCATCATTCCGATGTCACTTTTGATCTGAAAGAGAATAAAATGGAAGTGCATAACTCTGAAGCGGAAAACTGGAAAATTACACTGGTAGATACAGGTAAAGATTCAATGACGGGTGGAAGAATTAAACGAATTGAGAAATACGTAAATAACTCAACCTTTATGCTGACCTATGGTGATGGTGTAAGTGACATTAACATTAAGGAGCTGGTGGAGTTTCACAAGAAAAATAAAAAAATGGTTACTGTTACGGCTGTTCAACCCGAAAGCCGCTTTGGAGTGCTTGATATAAACAGCTCCAACGAAGTAAAATCGTTTTTAGAGAAACCAAAAGGAGAAAGCGGTTGGATCAACGGTGGTTTTTTTGTGTGCGAGCCTGAAGTTTTTAAATATATAAAAGGTGACGATACCATCTGGGAGCGAGATCCTTTGGAGAACATAGCAAAAGATAATAACCTGAATGCCTTTAAGCATGAGGGATTCTGGAAGCCTATGGATTCCCTGAAAGATAAACAGGATTTAAATAAATACTGGGATACCAATAAAGCAGAATGGAAACTCTGGTAAGATGTCTCTTAAAAGAAATTTCAATTTTTTTTAATTTTATAGCATGATAGATCTCTTTTCGGGAGAATATAAAGGTAAAAAAGTCCTGGTGACGGGTGATACCGGTTTTAAAGGCTCCTGGCTCTGTATCTGGTTAAAGGAACTTGGCGCAGATGTTTATGGGTATGCTCTGCCAGCTTTAACTAAAAAGGATAATTTTGTTACCACAGGTTTAAAAGATCAGATTCATCACCAGGATGGTGATATACGCGATAAAGAAAAGTTACTGGATTATTTCGGTAAGGTAAAACCAGACATTGCGTTTCATCTCGCGGCTCAGCCTTTGGTGATAGAGTCGTACACAAATCCTCATTATAATTTTGAAACAAATTTAATGGGAACAGTTAATTTTTTTGAGGCAGTAAGATCAACAAGTTCTGTAAAAGTGGCCATAAATGTTACAACTGATAAATGTTACCAGAATAATGAATGGATCTGGGGCTATCGTGAAAATGATGCCATGGGAGGTGATGATCCTTACAGTGCATCAAAAGGGTGTTCTGAACTCATCACGCATTCGTATATTAAATCGTTTTTCAGTAAACAGGATACTGCCGATGTTGCATCCGGGAGAGCAGGCAATGTGATAGGAGGCGGAGATTGGGCCGACAACCGGATCATTCCCGATATGATACGTTCTTATGGCTCGGGTGATGCGGCAATTATACGTAACCCGGATTCGGTGCGCCCCTGGCAGTTTGTACTTGAACCCTTGTTCGGTTACCTGAAACTGGGAGAGAAATTACTTAAGGAAGGAAAACAGTTTTCAGGAGGCTGGAATTTTGGTCCTGCCGCTTATGAAAACTATAGTGTAGGAGACGTTGTAAACGAAGTAAAAAAAATAATTCCTGCTATTAAAATAGATTCGCCAGAAGCAACTGAAAAAAAACACGAGGCGGGCCTTTTAAAGCTGGATATTACAAAAGCAGTTAATATGCTTGGATGGAAACCTAAACTTAACTTTGAGCAAACAATTCAATTCACTATAGAAGGATATCTTAGTGAATTAGATGGCGGAAGTGATATTTACAAA
>JAYSYG010000085.1:0-2324 GCA_043716685.1 Sphingobacteriaceae bacterium
CTTGCAATCTTCATTTGCTTGTCGCGTTTCATGTGCTCTAGTGTGCGCATGTTATGCAACCTGTCAGCAAGCTTAATAAGAATTACACGAATGTCTTCACTCATTGTTAAGAGAACCTTCCTGAAATTCTCTGCTTGTATGGATGAAGTATTGTCTATGACTCCGGAGATTTTTGTCAAGCCATCAATGATCTGCGCAACTTTTTCTCCGAATAATCCTTTTACGTCGTCCAGCGTAAGATCGGTATCTTCAACGGTATCGTGCAACAAGGCGCAAACAATACCAATGCTACCCAGTCCGATTTCTTCGGCACAGATCTGTGCAACAGCAATAGGATGATAAATATAAGGCTCACCGCTTTTACGGCGCATTTCTTTATGTGCTTCAACGGCTACTTCAAAGGCTTTGCGGATCATCTCTTTGTCGCCTTTTTCTAATCTGCGTTTACAGGCTGTCATGAGGTGCCTGTAACGTTTTAAAATCTCTTTTCTCTCTGCTTCTAAGTCAATTTGCATACCAGCAACTATTTATTGGGAATATGATTATGAAGGTATTAATTTTACACTACATTTAAAACCCAATATTTTGAAAATAATCACTTACCTGTACTACTTTTTTCGTTCTGTCTTTTTGAGAGGGATGCTTAATACCATTCGTCTTTTAAAGACCGAGATAGGGTTTGAAAAAAAATTCAAAATAAAAACGACAGCAATAAAAAGGAGCGATTCAAAAGAATTTTTTCATTACCAGGGAGCAAGTTATCTGGTGCTTTTCAGGATTTTTAACGAAATGATCAGGGAAACAAAGGGATTTAATTTTGTTGATATTGGATGCGGTAAAGGCAGAGCGGTTTTTGTGGCTGAATATTGCGGCTATGATCATGTAACAGGAATTGAACTCGATGAAGCACTTGTTAATGAAGCGAATGATAACGTACATCTTTATCCCTACAAAAGAAAAGAATCGGTCTTAACTTTTCTTCATGCCAATGCACTGGATTACGAGTATAAAAACAAGCCGACTGTTTATTTTTTGTTTAATCCGTTTAACGAAGACGTTTTGGAAAAGGTGCTGGATAAGATTCTGTTATCCTGTTCTTCCGGAACCTGGTTTATTTATATGAACCCACTTTACCCGGCTCCTTTTAAGAAAGGGGGAATGGAACAAGTAAGGAAATTTAAAACGCGTTTTTATATGGAGGCACTTGTATTCAGGGTTAAGACAGGTATCGGTGGGTTACATTAACTCATAAAGTTTGCCGGGTTTACTTTTTACCAAATTACTAAATTCCAGTTGTAAAAGATAGGTGGAAACTTTGCTGACCGGTAATTGTGTCGCCTGGCAAATTTCATCGACATGAATGGACTTTTTTTCTGAGAACAGGCTCACTATTATTTTTTCTTCCTCCGAAAGATTAAGGAGCAAAGGAACTTGTTTGGATTTAGTTTTTGGGCCATCTTTTTCCTGCCATTGCATCGCATACAAAAGGTCTTCAGCGTTTTCTATAAGCGCCGCCCTGTTTCTTTTAATAAGCCCGTTGCAGCCTTCGGCGAGCGGATCTCCGGCCTTACCAGGCACTGCAAACACATCTTTATTATAGCTGTTAGCAATTGTGGCCGTTATCAGGCTACCACCTGTACGTTTACTTTCTATTACAACAAGTGCGTCACAAAGCCCGGCCACTATTCTGTTGCGTTTTGGAAAGTTGACCGCATCGGGAGTTGTACCACTCATAAAATCGGTAAGTAGTCCGCCCTGGTTAAGCATCCTTTTGGCAATTTTGTCATGTGTCTGGGGATACATCCTGTCTAAACCATGGCCAACTACACCAACAGTTTCCAACTCACTGTCAAGCGCTGTTTTATGGGCTAAAACATCCACCCCATATGCCAGTCCGCTAATTATAAGAGCTCCGGAATTGCTTAACCCCTCTACAAGTTCTTTAGTCATTTGTTTACCATAATCGCTTGGCTTACGCGTGCCTACAACTCCTATAATTCTTTCGCAGTTAAGATTGGCATTGCCTTTGTAATACAACAAAATAGGACTGTCGCTGCAGTATTTTAATCGCGAAGGATAATCAGTGTCTGTAAAAAAAAGAGGTTTTATCTTATACTTTTCAATAAATTCAAGCTCTTCTTCTGCGCGTGTTAGTACAGAATGACTTGATACAATTGACCTGGCATTCACTTCACCAATACCGGGAATTTTCTGAAGCTGCGATTTCTTCTGCCTGAATACCTCTTTTGGATTTCCACAGTATGCGAGCAAGGCCTTGGCATTTACATCACCAATGCCATCAATAAGTGTGAGTCCCAGTTGGT
>JAYSYG010000086.1:0-2323 GCA_043716685.1 Sphingobacteriaceae bacterium
CACCATCATTAAATTGATCTAAAATAGTGCATTTGTCTTGTGTGACCTGAAAACTAACGTGTTGTGGGTAAGGTGTGTTAGCTTCAGTTGTTAATACAAATTCGCGTTTTTGAAAACGATCACTCACCTTTTGAGTATCGAATTTTGTTTTTAGTGTTCCTATTACTTCCATGATATATTTATTTTATTGTTTCTTATTTTACCGGTATACCATACACCGTATATATTTTTGTGTAAAACAAATCTCGGCGTTTATTTTTTTTAGTTGACAAATATTTATCCACAAATTTTCTCTCTTCAGCTACTCGTTCCTTTAGATCTTTAATTTGTTTTAAATTACTGGTTATATTGTCAATATAAGAAACTTCTGTTATCTCGCTGAAAATCAATGAGTATTCTTCCGTTGATGACTCAAGGTTTGCGGAAATCTGTGGGAGAAGCTGCTTGATTTCTTCGTCTGGCCGGCCCGGTGTAAACTGGTGATTTTTGAAGTCGATATAGGCATTATATTCCTCTACTGCCAGGTTATAACTTTTAAGAGCGGAAGTCATTTTAAAATGATAGTATTCAAGTTCTTTAGATTTCAAATAGTTGAAATAGTTAGATGTTACTTCGCTATTGTTCCCAAATTCAGCCAGCCTGCGACGGGTACCTTTTATTTTATAAATCTCATCAGAACTTAAATAGGAAGAAATCGAATCCTGGAAGTTCCAGTCGGTAGAAATAGTTGATTTAAGGTGGCTGTGAAATTGATAAAGAGTAATAGGATGCGCAAGTAACTGCCAGATAGGATCAACGGGAAGATGAGTTAAAATCAGTTTCTCTGGGTCGGGTAAAAAATAATAATTCTTTCGCTGTTTCACGAAATGGTTATTTTGCAGAAAGCCACTCCCCCAGGTAACATCTACTATTTGCCAAACATCAAAAATCTTGACAGCATTCCAGGCATGGCCGGTAATGGATGGCAGGAAGCTCTGTTTGGTACTTCCAAGGATCAGGTAAGACTGAACATTACTAAGTTTACACAGAGTATCAAACAGTACAGCATACCCAAGGCAAATGCCGGTTCTGTTTTCGAACACATTTTTTACTAATTTACTTTTGTTTTCGTTCGTGGTAAAAGAATACATTAATTCAGGTGCATAACGTATATTTTCAGTGATCCAATAAAAAATAGCTCTTGTTTTATCATATTCAGATGTAAAAGTAGTAGTGATAAATCTACCAATAGCGGCAAGTGAGTTTAAAGAATCATTGTTGAGCATCTGCTGGTCTATTCGTGCATAAGGATTCTGTGAAGCAGTTGCCTTTTTCTGGGAATAGCTGACAGAACACATGAGTAATACAAGTATGAAGATCAGAAAGTTTTTTTTCATTATAAAAGCACCATCCAGGCTTCTTTTACTTTGTTTGTTTCAAGCAGGGTTTTGGCAAAATGATGTTGTTCGTCCTTGTTGGTGAAGGATTTTAAGGTTTTTTTAAATTCTGAGATTTCCTCAGCAGTAGGAATTTCTTCAACACTACCCAATAAGCCCAGGTTGTTACCTGTTAAAACCGAACTGTTTTTTATGTCAGAAGGAATCTGGTCCATGCCGATACCTATGCTGGTAATGGGTTTTTTTACTTCAAACAAGGCGGCACCACTGGCGCGGCAATACCAGTTATCTCCCATGCGGGCCACCAGGTCTATTTTTTTAGTGTCAATATTCTTGTCTTCAGTAAGGATGGATGGATCAATATGGATCCTCAGGATCTCACAGATCACCAGGTTACCAGCTCCACCGGCTTTACCCAGTTCTTTTACCTCTGTTACCTTGCATTCCAACTGCACCGGACTTTCTTTTACACGAAACGGTTTAATCAGATCTGAGGCTAAAGGTGTGAAGCCTGATTTAATAAACTCATTTACACCCCTGGCAAAAGGGCTGCTGGCCAGGCTGGTTTGCTGTACCATGCTATAATTTACAACATTTATTACTACTTCAGGCACTTCATGCACATTGAGGAGCGTATCTTTTGCGGCGCCGGTGCGGCCACTATATGCCGGAGAAAATATGGCAATGGGTGGGTTGGATGAAAAAATATTAAAAAAACTAAAGGGTGCCAGGTTGGGTTCTCCTTCCTTATTTACGGTGCTTGCAAAGCAAATGGGGCGCGGAGCAACAGCGTTTTGCAGATATTTTTGCAAAATGGGGAGTGTTAATTCTTTAGGATCGAGTGTTAACATAGACCTTCAAAATTACAAAAAAGAGAAGGATTTAAAAGTAGTTTTGAGAATAATTAAGGAAAAAAAGAGAGATGTTTTGGACGGACTCATTTATTC
>JAYSYG010000087.1:0-2322 GCA_043716685.1 Sphingobacteriaceae bacterium
GCCTGTTTTAAAACAAACAAAAAACTGGTTTCTGCCTCTGGATAAGTTGCAGCCGAAAATTAAAGCGTACCTGGAAAAACACAGCGACTGGAAACCCAATGTTTATGGGCAGTGTAAAAGCTGGCTGGAAAGCGGTGACGGCCTGCAACCAAGAGCAATGACACGTGACCTCGACTGGGGCATTCCTGTTCCTGTTGAAGGAGCAGAAGGAAAAGTATTGTACGTATGGTTTGATGCCCCTATTGGCTATATTTCCGCGACCAAAGAATTGCTTCCGGATACCTGGGAAGACTATTGGAAAAAAGAAGACTCGCGTTTGATCCATTTCATAGGAAAAGACAATATCGTTTTTCATTGCATTATTTTTCCAGCCATGTTAATGGAACACGGTGAGTTTATTCTCGCAGACAATGTCCCGGCAAATGAATTTTTAAATCTTGAAGGGGATAAGATCTCTACATCCCGCAACTGGGCCGTTTGGCTTCACGAATACCTTCTTGAGTTTAAAGATAAACAGGACGTTCTGCGTTATACGCTTTGTACAAACGCGCCGGAAACAAAAGACAACGACTTTACCTGGAAAGATTTTCAGACAAAAAACAACAGTGAGCTTGTTGCTATTTTCGGGAATTTTATTAATCGTACACTTGTGCTAACGCATAAATTTTATAACGGAAAAGTTCCTGCAACCAGTTCGTATAACAAAGAAGATCTCCTGGTGCTGGAAGAGCTTGCAAAAGCACCGGATAGAATTGCAAAGTCTATTGAGCAATTCAAATTTAGGGAAGCCCTCAGCGAGTGGATGAATGTGGCACGGCTTGGAAATAAATACCTGGCAGAAACGGAACCCTGGAAACTGATCAGGACAGATGAAGAACGCGTAAAAACAATTATGAATGTTGCGCTGCAGATCTCCTGCAACCTCGCCATTCTTGCAGAACCTTTCCTTCCTTTTACTTCCAAAAAATTATTTGATATGTTAAACCTCTCTCCTTTACGATGGGCCTCGGCAAAACAAACATCAAACATCGCACAGGATCATTTGATCAACAAAGACGAATTGTTGTTTTCAAAAATAGAAGATGCCGATGTTCAGCTTCAGCTGGATAAATTGCAAAAAAGTAAAATGGAAAACGAGCAGAACAAACCCACGCAGGAAATAAAAGCAGAAACTACGTTTGATGACTTTTCAAAAATGGACATACGAACAGCAACAATTCTTGAGGCAGAAGCTGTTCCTAAAACCGACAAACTTTTAAAATTAGTGCTTGATACAGGGGTTGACAAAAGAACGGTAGTGAGTGGAATAGCGCAATATTATAAGCCGCAGGATATTATAGGACAGAAAGTTTGCCTACTCGCGAACTTAGCCCCCCGAAGAATTAAAGGCATAGAAAGTCAGGGAATGATCTTAATGGCCGAAAACGCAAAAGGAGAATTGTGTTTTGTTTCTCCCGTATTAAACGACTTCCAAAATGGATCGCTTGTTAAATAAACGAATTGCACTTTTTATTTTGTCCGTAATTTTTTATGGACACCTCTTCAGTCAGGATGGCGTAGAGCCGCCTGTTTATAAAGACTACAAAGACCCTGAGCAATTCGAAAAATTTCACAAACGCAGCATTATTGTAGGTGCCTGGCAAATTAACATGCTAAAAGATGAAGGCGCCATTGTTGTGAAATTAAAGACCAACAACATTCTTATCGATCAACTAATAAAACAAGGCAATACCAAACTTGCGATTGAAAAGCAGCTTGAGCAGTTTGCTATTAACCGGAATACCCTGTTTGCTTATAAAGAAAATTTTACTTTTTGTAAGGTTTATTTTATGTACAGTACCAGCGGCGACAGTCTTTTAAATGGGGTGAGACAAGGTATTTTTCTCGATACGAACCTTGTGGTCGATCCTACCATTATAATGAACGAAAAATACTACATTATCGCGGAAAGAGATGTGGCATACAGTTCTTCTATTGGTTTTGTAAGGGAAGATTCTGCGCGCTATGTCAAAGAAGCCGGCAATCCTATTAGGCAAATGGCCATCATATTAAAAAACAAATACGGCCACCAGTTAAAATCACCGCTTCCTTATGCCACCAGGGAATCAAATTTAACAGCTGCGAATTATTCTTTACCTATTAGATTCAGTGTCTTACCAAATGGCTCCAGTTCCATTTCGTTTATTATCAATAGGACTTACCTGGAAGATCTTAAAAAAAAGCCTGAAAAAAAGGTCATTGAAAAAAAAGAAAATAGCGTTGTAACAACAAGCGTAAAACTTAAAAAAGAATTAACCTACGAAAAGATCAGCGTAGCTGTAA
>JAYSYG010000088.1:0-7172 GCA_043716685.1 Sphingobacteriaceae bacterium
GCTGCGTAAATGTTAAGCCAGCCCATAATGACTAATAACACATAGATGAGAACCGTTAGCCGGTCGACTCCATAAAATATGTCATTTTCATTTCTTGCCATTTCTAATGTTTCTTTTCAGCAATTAAATTCTTGCCATCTATCAAATTGGCTTCCATCATCCTCTTTTCCACTTCAGGTCTCGACGTTTTTCCTTTTAAATAACGTTCGATCATTAGTGTTACGATAGGAGCGCTCCATACTCCACCAAATCCGGCATTCTCAACAATACAGGCAATTGCTATTTGTGGATTTTCCCGTGGTGCAAACGCCAGGAATACAGCATGATCTTTTCCATGTGGGTTTTGAGCTGTTCCTGTTTTCCCACAGATCACAATATCTTTTACACGTGAATGATACCCCGTACCACCGTCAAGACACATTTGCATACCGTCGATCACGTTTAAATACGCCTCCGGATTTTGTACCCCTACATAATGTTTTGACCTGAACCTGCCGTCGATTTGTTTCTCGTTACCAATTCCCTTTACGCAATGAGGCGTGTAATAAAACCCACGATTGGCAATTGTTGCAACCACATTCGCCATTTGAAGTGGTACGAGAGTGAGTTCTGCCTGACCTATACCCAGGGAAACGATCGTATTACTCCTCCAACCGTTTTTGCCGAAAACTTTGTTGTAGTAATCCACCGAAGGCACATTACCAGGTTTGTCAAATGGAAGATCGGTTCCGAGTCTGGTACCCGGACCGAATGTAATTACGAGATTTCTCCAATGATTGTACCCATCAATAAAATTAGGAAAGGCTCTTTGGTCAACAATTTCCCGGAAGACATAACTGTAATAAGAGTTGCAGGATTGGGCAACAGAGCCAACCAGATCAACACCACCGTGTACGTGACACTTAGGTTTATTCCCCATCGGAGGATAGCCCTGGTGACAGGGAAAACTTGTAGAGCGGTTGATGAGTCCGTCATTCTGTGCGATCAAAGCATCTATCAGTTTAAAGATAGATCCCGGAGGGTACATTGCTGTTAACGCTCGGTTAAACAGAGGCCGGTTCAAACTGTCGTAATACAATTTTGTAAAATTCCTCGAACGTTCTTTTCCTCCAACTAATAAATTGGGATCGTATGCAGGGCCGGAAACAAGGCAGAGAATTTCTCCGGTAGAAGGCTCTATTGCAACAATGGCTCCTTTTTTTCCATGCATAAGTTTCTCGCCATACTCCTGTAGGTCCATATCGATTGTGCAATACAAAGGTTTACCTGAAATAGCAGCAGTATCGTATTTGCCATCCATATAACGGCCAATAATTTTATTGTGAACATCTGTAACAGCTTTTTGAACGCCTTTTCTGCCGCGCAATGCTTCCTCATAACTTTTTTCTATACCGGTAATTCCAATATAATCGCCCTCTCTATAATAAGGATCTTTTTCTGCACCCTCTTTGCTAATTTCACCAACATACCCCAAAAGATGCGCTGCAATTGGCCTGGGGTACTTTCTTACAGTTCGCTTTTGAACAAAGAAACCTTTAAAACGGTACAGTTTTTCCTGCAGTGCAGCGTATGTTTGCGGGGACATTTGTTTTTCGAAGATACTTTGTTTGCGTGGAGAATTTGGCGCCTGGCAGGCCTTCTTCATCCTTCTCAGGTATTCTTTTTTTGAGATCTGCAGCACTTCACAAACGGACATAGTATCGCAGCCCTTTGTTTCGCGGGGGATGACCATAAGATCGTAAGAAGGAGAATTGTAAACCAGTAATTTCCCCTTCCTGTCGAAAATATATCCTCTTACCGGGTACTCGGTCATGTTGCGTAAAGCATTGTTTTCGGCGGCAAATTTGTATTGATCATCTACCAGCTGGATATAGAATAAGCGGCAGATATAGATAATTACTATCAGGCAGAAAAAACCGCCAATAATAATCTTTCTATCTCCTAATTGAACACCCGAACTCATGTGCGACGCTTATTACTAAAAAACAAAAACTGAATAAGATAAATAAGGACGAGAGTAGCAATACTGCTTAAAATAACTCTTAGTAGTGTCGTAAAAAATTCTGAGAATCTGAAAATTTCAAGATAGAAAAGAAAAAAATGATGAATAAGCACCAATGTTCCCGCATACCTGAGGAACCATTCCAGTCCCATATCTTCCACAGTTGGTTTTACGCCAATGTCATAACCATCTCTTGGAGCAATATACTTTAATACGTAGTACCTCGAAAAACCCATAATGGTGCAGGCAGCGGCGTGAAGTCCGGATGAATCGTAAAAATAATCGACACAGACACCAAGGAGAAAGGAAGAAAAAAGTACGATGAGTTTATTTGTTTCAAATGGAAGAATGATAATCACCATAATATAAGGCAGCAGAATAACATATCCCGTGAGGTTTATATTCTGTACTATTAATACCTGTAGAATCACAAGTAAAATAAAACGCAAAATATTTTTTATAATCTCAGTCGTCAACTTGTTTTTGTGTATTTAGTTCTAACGAATCACGTTCGTTCTTAAATTTATTTTTTATAACATACACGTGATTAACTTTTTTAAGATCAGCACTCAGCTTCACTGTTGCGGTGTAGTAAGATTCATTTCTTCTCCGCTCATAACTTTCAATAGTGCCAACCATGATCCCTTCGGGAAAAATTCCGGACAGCTCGCTTGTAATAACTGTATCGCCTTTTGTTATTTTTGAGTGTGTTGGAATGTCTGTTAGTAAACAATACCTATAATCGGCGCCGTCCCAGATTAAAGGGCCATAACTTCCATCTTTTTTTAACTGGCAATTTACCCGCACATCCTTGTGCAGGAGACTCATCGCGCTCGAAAAGTTCCTGGAGACGTTTGTAACAATTCCTACAATCCCATCGCCGGCCATAACAGCCATGTCCTGGGTGATTCCCTGTTCAGAGCCTATATTTAATGTTAGAAAGTTACGGCGTTTGTTAACGGAAGAGTTAACTACCTTGGCATTGATATAAGAGTATTGTTGCTTGTAGAGGGTATCGTTTTTAGTAAACTCTTTAAGAGGAAGAACAGCATAGTTTGCTTTTAAAAAATTACGAAGAACTGAATTCTCCTGTGCAAGCTTTTCATTCTCCTGTTTCAGATAAAAATACTCTTTTGTGTTTGCAGCCGTTTCATATACGTTAGCAACAACCCTGTTGGAAGAATTTAAAACATGCGACCCCTGGAAACCACTGCTTTGAACCATCAGCCAGCCGCAAATAACCTGGAGGAAAAGAAAAACAAAAATAAAATTGTGCTTTAGAACAAAGGCAAATAAGTTTTTCATGCGTGTTGTTAAATTTAAATGGCTTGCCGCATGCCTGCTGGTTTAAACACAAACAAAAGCTTAAGCTAAATCTACACTGTAACGGTTGAGTTTACTTGATCAGGAAAGGGAATTTATGAACATTTTTGAGTGCAATTCCTGTTCCCCGCGCAACAGCACGTAACGGGTCTTCACATACATGAACGGGTAGTTTTGTTTTAAGCGAAATGCGTTTGTCAAGACCTCTTAATAACGAACCTCCGCCTGCCATATAGATCCCTTTGCGGTAGATATCAGCGGCTAATTCAGGTGGGGTCATTTCAAGTGCATTTAGAATTGCTTCCTCGATTTTTGAAATCGATTTATCCAGGCAATGCGCAATCTCCACGTAACTGATATAAACTTCTTTTGGAATGCCGCTCATTAAGTCACGTCCCTGAACTGCGTAATCTGCAGGCGGGTTTTCAATTTCAGTCATTGCTGCGCCTACTTCAATTTTTACACGCTCGGCGCTTCTTTCACCAATTAAAATGTTGTGTTGACGGCGCATGTACTCTTCAATATTTGCATTAAAATCATCGCCGGCAATGCGTGTTGATTTGTCACAAACAATTCCTCCCAGAGCGATAACGGCAATTTCGGAAGTACCACCCCCAATATCAATGATCATGTTTCCCATTGGTTCTTCTACGTCTATCCCCATACCAATAGCTGCAGCCATAGGTTCGTGGATCATATAAACTTCTTTGGCTCCGGCATGTTCAGCACTGTCACGAACCGCACGTTTTTCAACTTCGGTAATACCACTTGGAATACAAATTACCATGCGTAAAGAAGGTTTAAACCACCTGTTCCCGGGATTGATCATCTTGATCATTCCCTTAATCATTTCTTCCGCCGCCTGGAAATCTGCAATTACTCCATCTTTTAAAGGACGTATGGTTTTAATATTCTCATGTGTTTTACCATGCATCATCTGCGCCGAACGTCCAACTGCTATTATCCTGCCTGTGGTTCTGTCCATTGCTACAATACTCGGCTCGTCAACAACTACCTTATCGTTATGAATAATGATGGTATTTGCTGTTCCTAAGTCAATTGCGATGTCTTGGGTTAAAAAGTCGAATAATGCCATAAAAGTAGTGTGGTATAAAGGTTGTAAAGTTAAAAAAATTGCAATCTAATCGTAAACGTTTATGAGTTATTGGCGGAAAGATTTTAAGAAATAGTTAACAAGACCATAATGTAAAATGTAAGAGGGAAAGGGGAAAATTTGCTGCTTTACATCTTCCATTTCACATCTCCATTTTAATATCCCAAAATCTTCAGCATACTCTTATAACTCTGTTCTTTTGCAAACAAACGGGTAGAGATCTCACCGTCTTCGTCCCTGTCTATTAAAACGTGTTTGGGTGCGGGAATCAGGCAATGCTGGGTTCCACCATATCCGCTCAATGCTTCCTGGTAGGCGCCGGTATGAAAAAAGCCAATGTATTGCGGCTTCTTTTGATTTTTATCGATGTTGGGAAGAAATACCTGGTTTGTATGGGCCTCTGTATTATAATAATCCATACTGTCGCAGGTCATGCCGCCTAAATTAACTGGACCATAAGGTTTATTCCAGTTATTAATAGCTAACAGAATAAAGCGCTGGTTAATGCCCCAGGTATCGGGAAGCGTTGTAATAAAACTGCTGTCGATGAAATACCAGGTTTCACGGTCGTTCTGCTGCTTCTGGTCTACAATCGAATAAAGCGTTGCGCCGCTCTCGCCTACGGTATAAGAACCAAATTCTGTAAAAATATGGGGCTCAGGAATTTCATTCTGATCACAAAATGTTTTAATCTGCGCAACGATCTCTTCTATCATATACTCATAGTCGTAGTCAAATCCCAATGAGGTGCGGATCGGCATGCCGCCTCCTATATTCAATGAATCCAGACCAGGACAGACTTCCCTCAGCTCCTTATAAATATTAAGGCATTTATTCAGTTCGGTCCAGTAGTAGATGGTATCTTTAATCCCCGTATTAATAAAAAAGTGAAGCAGCTTCAGATCAAACTTTGGGTTAGGCTTAATCTTTTCGTTGTACAGGTTCATGATCTCACTGTTGCGAATCCCTAAACGCGAGGTATAAAATGTGAATGAAGGTTCCTCTTCTGTGCTGATACGGATCCCAAAATTTACCTTATCTGCCTTGCTGTATTTTTTGTAGTAATCAATTTCATCAAGATGGTCCAGCACTGGTATAACATTGAATCCATCGTTGATCAGCTCGCAAATATTCTGCTTGTAGTTTTGCCTCTTATACCCGTTACAAATAATATATGTATCTTTGCTTAATGCTTTTTTTTGAAATTGTTCTTTGATAATTTGTAGGTCAAACGCTGATGAAGTCTCGATATGTACATCGTTTTTCAGAACTTCATCCAATACAAAACTAAAATGTGAGCTTTTAGTGCAATAACAGTAAACGTATTTGCCTTTATAGTCCACTTTTGCCATCGCAACGTGAAATAAACGTTTGGCCTTTTGTATTTGAGAGCCTATTTTAGGTAAATAACTAATCCTGAGTGGTGTGCCATACTGTTTAATAATATCCATTAAAGAAATATCATTAAAATACAGTTCATTATCTTTTACTTCAAACCCTTCCTGGGGAAAGTTAAAAGTCTGGTTTATCAGTGTTGAATACAAATTATCCATTTTTTCGAATCTAAGTTGTTTAGTTTAACCTTTTTGAAATGAAGTAACTCATTTAGATTATACAAAAGTAAGTTTAATAATTAAGAAATTGTAAACATTAAGGGTCTTTTGGCCCAAAATAAAGCCGATTTAGGGGCTGTACTAAAGTGAAACAAATGAAACGTATGATAAAGCCTATTAAAATTGTTGAAGTCAAAAGTGAAATTGGTGCGGGTACCCGCGGTGCCAGCATGGGGGTAGATGCCATTAAGATTGCCGCCCTGGATTTTGGAAGTCCGTTCTTTAAGCGTTTTAAATCTGTAGAGATACAAAGTGAAAATAACTTGCTGCTTGAGCCTGTAGTACACGATTACGCAAAAAGAATCAAAGGAATTTATACCCTTAACGAAAGAATTGCAAAGGAGATTCAGAAAACATTAAAGGCCGATGAGGTACCTATTGTATTAGCCGGCGATCACAGTTCGGCTCTTGGAACAATAAGCGGGATAAAAATGGCTTACCCGGATAAGAAGCTTGGGGTGATATGGATCGATGCTCATGCCGATATGCATAGTCCTTACACTACGCCAAGTGGAAATATGCATGGTATGCCTTTGTGCTGTGTTTTGGGAGAAGACAACAAAGACAGGCAACAGAACAAACCCGATGATGAAACGGTTGAATATTGGGAAAAACTCAAGAACCTGGGTGGTATTATGCCAAAAATAACATACAACGACCTTGTATTTATAGCGCTAAGAGACTTTGAAGCACCTGAAGATTACCTTATTAAGAAGAATAAAGTAAGAGTTTTTAATCTCCAGGAGATCCGCAAAAAGGCCGTAGAGCGTGTTGCGATTGACTCTCTAAACTATCTTGACCACTGCGATATTATTTATGTGAGCTTCGATGTAGATAGTATGGATTCGCGTATTTCAAGTGGGACGGGCACTCCGGTTCCTAACGGAATCACTGAAAAAGAAGCCGGGAACCTTATTTATTATATCATGCGGAGCAAAAAGATCGTGTGTTTTGAAATGGTTGAGATCAATCCGACACTGGATCGTGAGAATTTAATGGCTGAAAATGCTTTTGAGATCCTACAGAAGGCAACAAATCAATTAAGCAACGATTTTTAGTGCTTCGCATAAACACAACGAACATTTAACATTATTCATCTTTCTAATCAGGCTGTTCATCG
>JAYSYG010000089.1:0-2317 GCA_043716685.1 Sphingobacteriaceae bacterium
CTCAACGCTGTGCTTACGGTTCAGGAAGGTTTGCCGGGAAGTCATAAACCCTTTGGTTGGGAAATGTTTACGGACGCATTAATAAAACTGATAAGCGGCAAAAAAGAAAAGGTTGTTTTTTTATTATGGGGAAATTACGCGATCACAAAATCGGTATTGATTGACGCAGGTAAACATTTGGTACTGACTGCTGCGCACCCTTCTCCACTGGCACGTGGGGCGTTTTTTGGAAGCAAACACTTTAGTAAAACGAATAACTATCTGATCCAAAACAAATTAACCCCAATTAATTGGAACCTAACTTAAGCTTGAATTTTTCGGTGTGCTTCTTTTTTCCGTTGCTTTCGTAACCAATCCAAGTCCCGGTTTTTAAGTATTCACCACTTTCACGCAGGTAAACAAGTTCTCCTTCCTCCTTAAGTTGTCCGTTCGGGTAAAATGTTTTTTCTGAATATTTTTTTCCTTCTTTATCGAGCATAACCAGTTCCGACTGGATCTCTGCATTTACAAACCAGTTACGTTTAGAATAAACACATTTCTGGTCTTTATCGTATTCGATATTATTTTTCGGTAAGCCATTAGGAAAAAAATCAGTCAGTTTTTTTGGCATTCCGCTATAAAATGCGATCTGGTTCTTAATGTTTCCGTTTTCAAAATAAACGTCGATCGTACAATTTAATGAATCTGTATATGCTATATTGTGTTCGCACTGCCCATTTTCGTAAAAATTTTTAAACAAAACAAGCTTTCCATCCCTGTAATAGCTTATGTGCAGAAGCTGCCCGCTTTCATAGTATTCTTCGTTCCAGCCCTTTACTTCATAATTACTCTTTTTCAAAATGGCGTATTCGCTCTTAATAACGGACATCATTTTGTTGTAAATAAGGATCCCTTCTGTGCTGTCGAGCACATGTTTCTGGCTACTCCAAAGTACGTTTTCGTTCTGCTGATGCACCTGTGTTTTTAAGGACAAGCAAAAAACAAAAACAGGAAAAAATATAAACCAGGTGTTTTTCAAAAATTTACAAAGCACTAAATATAGTAAATTATTTTAACGGGATTTAAATCTCATTTTAACATGAGGAATATCGTCTTCCAGGTATTCTTTATCTTCCTGCAGGAAACCAAGTTCGGTATAGAATTTTATTAGATAGGACTGGGCGGAGATTACAACGCTTTGATCTTTAAATAATTCCAGAGTTTTGTTAATTGAATACTTCATTAAGGTTTTCCCTGAACCGTTTTTCCTGCATTCCTGGCGCAGGGCTACCCGGCCAATTGCGGCCTCTTTGTAAGAAATACCTGGAGGAAGGATTCTGGTGTAACCAATTAGTTGATTGCCTTCAAACATCATGACGTGAAATGAAGATAAATCTTTTTCATCCACATCCTGATAAGCACAATTTTGTTCAACTATAAAAACCTCGCTGCGTAATTTATAGATCTCAAAAAGCTCTTTGGTTGATAAGGAGGCGAAATTCTTTATGGTAAATTCCATTTATTCATGTTTAGTGTCAAATACAACACAAAACCCACTCAGACAAGAAGACAATGAGTTTTCTTTCTCCCCTTCATATCTGTGTTAAATTATCCTGGTTAAAATTAGTAATCCCCAATGCTTAACATAACTAAAGTACATGCTTCTATGCACTCAATTCCTTTTTCAGTTGCTTTTTTTTCAAAGTCCGGGTTTTCAGTTCCAGGATTAAAAATAATACGTTTAGGATTCAGGCTTAAAATATAATCTGTCCAGGCTGGCTGATTTTGTGGCCCGACGTATAAGGTAACTGTATGAATGTCTTTTAGTTGTGGCTTGTCAGTTAAGATGGATTCTCCTTCAATTGTACCTTCATGAATTCCAACCGGGTAAACGGTATGGCCATGCTTTTTTAAGCGGGTTGTTGCCAGGTAAGCATAACGTTCGGGTTTTGGGGAGGCTCCTATTATGGCTGTTGGCTTGTTCATTATTCAGTATAGTTAAGATCTTTATGGAAGGTTTCCTTAAGGTTCAACCATGCGATCAGGGCTAATATTGCAACTACTATGCCAACAGCAATTGCTGCCATTTGGGAGTCTGGCTTACCATCTGCCATATTAAAACGGGTTTCGAAAAAGCGGAATAAAAAGCTTAAAAAGATCACAGATCCTCTTACAAAATTAGGTGCCGTTGTAGTGGCTGTGGCCCTTATATTGGTGCCGAACAATTCGGCGGCGGTACTCATAAATACAGCCCAATAGCCTGTTGCAAAGCCAATAATAGAAACAATAACGTAGTAGTGTACTTCTGAAATTATGGCATATTGAAAGTAAAGGAAGA
>JAYSYG010000090.1:0-2315 GCA_043716685.1 Sphingobacteriaceae bacterium
AAAATTAACCAAGATACGCTTTCAACAAACGGCTTCTCGAGCCATGTTTTAAGCGACGCACTGCTTTTTCTTTGATCTGGCGTACACGTTCGCGGGTCAATTGGAATTTTTCGCCAATCTCTTCCAGGGAATGTGCGTGTTTGCCTGCGAGTCCAAAAAACAATTTAACAACGTCCGCTTCTCTTTCGGTAAGTGTATTAAGAGCCCTGAAAATTTCCATCTGCAGACTTTCTGTTAAAAGAACCTTATCAGGATTTTGTGAGGCTTCGTTTTGCATCAGGTCGTACATGCTTCCACCATCTTCATTGCTGCTGCTAAGAGGGGCATCCATGCTCATGTGTCGGCTTTGATTGCGCATGGTATCGCGAATATCCTGGGGCAACATGTCTAGCGCATCGCTTAGTTCGTTATAGCTGGGTTCGCGCTCGAGGTCTTGCTCAAGCTTAGACATGGTTTTATTGATCTTATTAATTGCTCCGATTTTGTTTAAAGGCAAACGCACGATCCTGCTTTGTTCAGCTAAAGCCTGTAAAATACTTTGGCGAATCCACCATACGGCGTATGAAATAAATTTAAACCCTCTCGTTTCGTCAAAACGTTGTGCCGCTTTAATTAAACCGAAGTTTCCTTCATTTATAAGATCAGGAAGGCTTAGGCCCTGGTTCTGGTATTGTTTACTTACCGAAACGACAAAACGTAGATTTGCTTTTACCAGTTTGTCCAATGCTTTTTGGTCACCGCTTCTTATTTTCTGCGCCAAAACAACTTCGTCCTGCGCTGTTATTAACTCAACGCGCCCAATATCCTGCAAATACATGTCTAAAGAGGCCGTTTCGCGGTTGGTAATCTGTTTGGTAATTTTTAATTGTCTCATAGTAGTAAGCTTTGGTTGTCCTGGGGTTATTATTAAATACGATAAGAAAGCGTTTCGCGTTGGGTGAAAGAGGTTATAATTCGTAAATGATTAATTTTTTAAGATGAACAGTGTGTTTGACTGAGGGAATGAAAAAAATACCAAAAATAAAAATGCCAAAATAATGTTATATTTCTGCCCATGAATAGCAACATGTTAAAAATCGAGAGCTGCCCTTTGTGCAACACAGGGGGAACGGCTCATTTTAAAGGCTATAAGTTTAAGGGATACCAAGGCCTTTTTCCTCCTAGAAAATATGAAGAAGCGTATAAGGTTTATCGCTGTAAGGCATGTGATCTTGTTTATACAGATTGCCTGCTGATGAGTGAAGGCGCTATTTTTGAGAAGGATGATTCTCTTTTAAAACTTATGAGTTTGGATGTGACTAGTATAAAAAATGAAAGCCGGTATACAGATGTGCTGGATTTTTTGAAAGAAAACACGAAAGTAAAAGAAGGAGCAAAAGTACTGGACATTGGTTCGGGCATTGGCAGAATAACTTATGTTTTACGCAAAGAAAAATTCGACACCTACGCGCTTGAACCCAAAAAAGAACTTTTTGATTTTGGGATCAGCAATAATTTTACGGATAAAGAGAAAACGTTTAACTGTTCATTTGAGGCCGCAGAATTTGAAAAAGAAACGTTTGATTTTATTTTTTTAGAGCCACTCAACCACCTGGCGAATCCTCACGTAGCCATTCAAAAAGCGCTGGGTTGGCTTAAACCTGGCGCTTATCTTCACTTACAGGTAGTCAACAATCGCTGGCTTTATAAGCAGCTGTTGCAATTTTTCTATAAACTCACACTCAGAAAACATGTGCCTTATACATCTGTACTCAGAAAACCTTTTAATGTTTGTGAGTATTCATCTAAATCGTTTAAAGTGTATGCGGCTTTGAATTATTTGAAACTTTGTCAAATAAATTCTTACCCATGCAATACCTTTATAAAGAGTAATATTTTGAATAAATGGGTAAGTTATTACATGTGGCGATTTAATCAGGGAATGGAACTTTCTCTTATTTTAAAAAAACTGTAAGTTGACACAAAACCGTGAAAACTATTTTATGTAATTACTGCAATATTTCCGAATTTTAGGCAGATGTTAAAGCGATTATATATAAGCAATTTTGCGCTTATTAATGAGATGGATGTGGCTTTTCCTGGGAGTCTGACGGTGATTACGGGTGAAACGGGGGCTGGCAAATCTATATTCCTTGAGGCTTTGGGGCTGGCGCTTGGCAAAAGAGCAGATCTTGCAGCATTAAAAAATAAAACAAAAAAATGTATTGTTGAGGCTGAATTTGAGGCAAGAGGGCTTGATCTGGCTGGTTTTTTTCAAGAAAACGATCTGGATACCGAAACAACACTCGTTTTAAGGCGGGAAATAAGTGTGGATG
>JAYSYG010000010.1:0-2596 GCA_043716685.1 Sphingobacteriaceae bacterium
AGGTCCTGAGCCAGCTTATCGGTTAATTCTTTTTCTCCGATCTCCGTAATATTGTTTTGTTGTTTTTTTAAGTTTGTTTCAAATTTCTTTAACGTTGAGCGATCCAATGGTATTTCGTCTAGTATTACCAACATTTTTCTGGCATAATCTAACGTGTTGTAGTTTGCAACAAGAATGTTTTCGGTGTCATTAGAGAGAATGGTTACCTGCCTTGACCCCATAACGGAAAGAAGAATGATCAATGTAAATAGTAGTCCAATTCCCAGTGTTAGTTTTGTTTTTATTTTCATTTTCGTGTCATTTACAATTTTCTGAAAGTATTACAAGGTCAAAAACTGTAACTGTTTTAATAAATCCTGTTTTTACATCAATCCCGTTTCTCAGCAAGACGTGTGCCCCTGTAATATGCGGTAGGTTTTGCCCACGCCACCGCTCATACCGATGTAAATCTTAAATTTGCCCCGTCTCGATTTTTTTATGAGATCAAGAAAGTGTTTTACATTATTTTCTTTGTCGGTATCCAATTCTATAATCTAAAATTAACTGCCAGTGTGATCCTGTTTTCTGTGTTTTTCAAATCAGCTGCCCAGGGTAAAACCGTTGCAGGCCCATTTGTCCAGCCACTTGCTGAAGTGGTGCCGCCTGATCCTGTGAAATAAGGAATACTGGATTGCCTGTAGGCATATTCCAAACGAAACGTTACGTAATCGTTTGGCATCAGATCAAACGTAGTTGTGAACTGAAATAATTCTAGTTTTTGATTATTTGCAATAGCAAGATCGTAATTGTTTGGTTTACCTCCTTTTACTGCCGGGGTAAAAGTCAGATAGGGCGTAGTGTTTGCACCATTCACAACAGATTGATTTGTCATATAATCGGCGCGTAATGTGAAAGCCATTTTATTCTTATTGAACCAAACCCTGTTTGCAATAGAAGTGCCCACCATAAAATTCTGCGAGGGGTTTACAATGTCGTCAGCGGCGTTGTTGTATTGAAAGCCGTAGTGAGAGTTAATACTTAATGCAGCTTGCGAAATTCCATTGGAGGCGGGATTTTTTAAATAGCGGCCTACTATGCTGTTATCATGGTGAAAACGAACCCTGTTTGACTGATTGCCTAACGTATCTGGTTTTTGGGTATCTCTGCATAAATAAAAATTTGCAACGAATTGTAAATTCTCATTAGGCCGCCAATACGTGGATGTTCCAACACCGGGAGATTTACTATAACTATTATACGTTTGCCAGCCATTAATGATCCAGACTTCCTGTTTAAGTTTTTTGGTGGGGAACATTTGCAGCCTTGCACCGGAAAAATAAAAAGGTGTTAATTCACATACCATACTTCGTTGATAGTTCCAGTTTTCCTGAGTGGTGTAACTTTCTAAACCGATATAACTCATAAATATTCCCATTTCGACGTTGATGCCATACCATTTTTTAAAATGATAACCGGCTGCGCCTTCACGAAAATATTTTAAATTATTTAAATTATTGTTTCTTCCACGGTAAACAGATCCGTCCTGGTCCTGCACAATAGAGCCCATTTGCCCATATTGGAGCCATACACGACCAATAATGTTTTTGTAATTGGTTTCCATGCCAATACTTGCAAGGTTGAGCGTAATTTCATTGTGCCTGCCAATAGTAGAGGAAATTGTTTGTGTATTATCAATTGGATTGGCGAAATTATAGTTATAGTAGGTGTCGAGGTACGCAATACCTGTAATAACTGTTTCACCATCTTTTTTAAAAGTCAGCGGATAATCTTTTTGTCTGTTTTGGCCATTGATCCAGGTGAGGTTCATCCCGTCAAAAGGTATTTTTTCGTTACTGGCAGAGTCCTGTTGCGCTGTTATGTTACTTGCGAGTAGCAGGGTAATTAATTGAAGTTTAACGGGTGTTATCACACTAAATAATTTGAGAAATTTTGTATACTCTTTAAACATCGCGTGTAAGGTTAAATTTTTTAGGGGGTGTTAATACCAGGGGTGTTTTTTCTATCACTACATTGCTATAATCCAGGCCATATTCCTTTTCATCGGGAAGGCTTATTTTTTTAATGTTAAAATAAGCGTTTAGTATAAATCTGTTTTTAAAGGACAGTTCATTCTCAAAACTTAGAAACCGCTCCATGACAATAAATCTGAAGTCACCGTCAATATTACGTTTCTCCAGCGAAGCATAACGGCTTTGAATGTTAACTTCTTTTGAGGCGACAAGTTCTTCAACCACTTTCCGGAACATATAGTTAATGCGCGGGGCAACACGAAAACCTATCTTAAACGTTATCCTGATCACTTCTTCTGGTTTGAGAATATTCACCTTATAAGACATGTGATACGGAACGTCGAGAACATCCACATGCACAAACCAATATATGTCAGCCCGTTTTGCTTGTTTGTAAAGGATGGAATAAATTGTTTTTTCTTCGATCATCTCCTCATTGTCTGAGGCAGTTAAGTAAACCAAATGTGTTGCGTATTTTGGCACTGATAGATCATTACTTAATTCAGTTAAAAGAGGAATATGTGGTTTTAAGTCGACAAACTTCTGCAAACTTTTTTTTATTTCACTTGCACGGTACCAAATGTACA
>JAYSYG010000091.1:0-7160 GCA_043716685.1 Sphingobacteriaceae bacterium
TAACCAGGAACATAAATATTGTTGCCGGTTCGGAATTTTACAAAGATAGAGCTATAGATCATACAGACAGTAGTTATTTCTCAAATAACAAACAAAAGATAAGCTATTATAACTATGCTTTTTTTGCACAGGGACTCATTAAAACAAGGTTTGTAAATATTATTCTTGGCGCGCGTTACGATAAACACAATGCTTACGGTGATGCCTTTGTACCCAGGGTCGGACTGACAAAAAAATATGGTAAGTTCCATTATAAAGCTTTGTATAGTGGCTCTTTCAGAGCGCCGGCGATTGAGAATATCAATTACAGTGTAAATAACAAGATCAGGCCGGAGCTTACACAGGTTGCAGAACTTGAGTTGGGGTATCAGATCACCCGCCGCTCAATTATCACTGTAAACATATTTGATATAACAACCTCCAATCCCATTGTTTTTTATACGGATAGTTTTAACAACGATTTTTATACCAATTTCGGAAGAGCAGGCACACGCGGTTTCGAAGCGGAATACAGGATCAAAGCCACCTGGGGCCAGGTAATGATAAATTATTCTTATTACACCGCTGCTAATAAAGAAAAGATCGCAGACTATGAAGTGGCAGAAGATAAAAGAGCCCTAACGGCTTTTGCAAATCACAAAGCCAACCTCAATGCTTCCATTAACATTACAAAAGAGCTGTCTGCAAGTCCGGGCCTTTCATTTTATGGACCACGCTGGGGTTATACTTCTTTAGATAGTGCAGGAAATTCCGTGATGAAGCAATTTGATCCACTGCTATTGGTGAATTTATTCCTTTGGTATAAAACGCCGGCAAAAGGTTTAAGTGTTGGTTTGGGAGTCTACAATATCCTGGATGCACATTATGATTTTATACAGCCCTACAATGGATACCATGCACCTTTACCCGGACCATCCCGCGAATTTTTGTTGCGAGTGAGATACGATCTTAAATACAAGACCAAAAGCTGATAGTGAAAAGAAAGAGGCGCATAACATTACCTTTTATACTGCTCGTGTTTTTTATGAGTTGTAGTAGCTTACGCGCACAGGAAACGGATTATAAGGCGTATACCCTTTTCATTTATAACTTTATGAAATACGTGGAATGGCCTGAAAATAGAAATAAAGGTGAGTTTATTATTTGTGTGGTCGGCGATTCTCCTATTATGAAAGAACTGCAGGTACTTGCTAATACTAAAAAAATAAAAGGAAGAACGATCGTATTAAAAAGGTGCGACACTATGGACGAAACCAACAATGCCCACCTGGTATTTATACCCGCCTCGAAAAGTGGCATTATAAAAAGTATGAAGGAACAAACAAAAGGTAAACCGCTCCTCATTGTTGGAGAACGTGAAGGGCTTGCCAGGAAAGGGGCGGGGATAAGCTTTGTTACACTCGAAGACGACGATCTTAAATTTGACATTAATAAGAAAGAAATAGAAATGCGCCAGCTCAAAATTTCTAACTCCCTTGTGAGCCTTGGGATGCTGATCAATTAATATTAATTTGAAATATAGTAGTCCGCAACTAACAGATATTTATTTCGTCACCGGAATAGTGAAATCAATTTTGATCGTATCGGATACCAGTTTACCAAAACCTTTCATCTTGCCGATTTTGTAGTCCGATCTGAGTACAATGAACTGACCAAAAAACGTCTTATCGCCAAAAGAAAAAGGAATAGAAACGTCCCTTTCTACGCCACGTATTTTCAGTTTACCGGTTACAATATATCCTTTTGCGGCTTTTTGAAATCTGTCAGAAACAAATGTAATAGTCGGATACTTTTTTGCATCAAACCATTTTGCTCTTTTCGCATTCCAGCTTTTAAGCGAATTACCTGTTGTGATAGAAGCAACATTAACCTCCATTTTTAATGAAGAAGAGGAAAGTTTATTCTCATCAAAAATAATCTGGCCTTTTAATACGTGGAAAAAGCCATTTATCCTTTTACCTACGAACCGGATAGAATAACCATCAGTGAGCTTCCACTCAGATGGATTCTCGATAGTAAAAGCTGACAAAATCAATGCAGAAGCAATTGCGAAGGGAAATAAAAATTTTTTCATGGGGTTAATGAGTTTAATCTGACCAAATCTACAAACTAATACCGAAATTGCAAGAGGAAGAAAGAATTTTATCTCTTAGTTCAGATTTAACAGTAAAATTGTGAGGCTGGTTCTATTCGTTTTTCTGACACATTTTTTATGATACTACTAAATGCAAAGAACTTAAAATAAAAAGGCTGCTTCCATTGAAACAACCTTTTTTAATTGAAAGCTAAAGATTTTTTATTGGTCTCATACGCAGTTTAAAACTATAAACTTTAGTGCATTTACCTTTCTGGTTCTAAAAAACTTAAACACGAATTTCACTAATTCTCACGAATTAATTTGTGTAAATTCGTGAAATTCGTGTTAAAATTATCACGCTTGGCCGACTTTCAGACTGCAAATCAAACCTATTGACTTTCAGTCCATAGTGGTTTATTCTTTTATTAATTTGATTACAGATTGATCCTGGCCGGAACGTATAATAACGTAGTATAGTCCATCCGGATAATTAGACAGATCAATTTTGCCGGTGTTTAATTCAACGTTCTCCGTTTGTACTAGGACTCCAACTGAATTAAAAATTTCAACGTTAAGTATCCCTGCAGAGAGACGTGTATTTAAGGTAAAGATGCCATTGCCAGGATTTGGAAAAATAGTTATTCCTACAGATTCTGAATGCGACTCCTGAATTCCGGTGCAGGTATTCACACTCTGTGTAAAGCTTGCCGTATTGTTGCATCCATTTTGATCAGTACCTGAAAGTGTGTAAGTAGTTGTTAATGTTGGACTGCTTGTAAAGGAGAGTCCAGTTGCGCCACTATTCCATGTACAACTGGTAACACCACTCACAGTTAAGGAAGCCGTTTCACCGGCACAAATAAGTGTGTTGGAAGAAGTTACAGCCAGAACAGGTAAGGCATTTACGCTTATCGCACGACTGTAAGAACCAATACATCCGTTTGCATTTGTACCGTTCACTGAACTTACTGTGTTGCCCGTGGGTGATAATAGAAGGGTATTTGTATTTGCTCCGGTATTCCAGGTATACGTGGTGGCTCCCGTAACTGTTTGGGTTAAAGAAGAACCCACACAAACAGAAGTATTACCTGTAATACTTAGAATTGGAAGGGGATTAACTGTAACAGCAACGGTAGCAGAACCTGTGCAGCCTACTGCATCACTCCCGGTAACTGTGTACACTGTATTTGTAGGTGGACTAAGTAAAACAGTAGTTGTATTGGCGCCGGTATTCCAGGTATAGGTTGTTGCTCCTGTAACGGTCTGGCTCAGAGAAGAGCCTGCGCAAATGGTGTTGATCCCACTGATGTTTACAGTCGGTGATACATGACTGGTGAGAGATTTACTGGCGATACCCGGGCAGCCATTTGTTCCCGTTCCAACCACAGTATAAACAGTATTAGTTGTAGGTGATACACCAAGGCTATTGCTTATTGTTCCGTTACTCCAGGTATATGAACTTGCACCTCCTGCGGTAAGAGTTACTGTAGCTCCGATGCAGGCAAGTGTTGACCCGCTTATTGTAACGGTTGGTGAATTGATCACCGCCCAATAGTCGATAAGGTAGTTTGAACTCGTTGTCCATGCTGAATTATTTGCAGGAGGCGTAGACAATGATCCTGCCTGGTACATGATCGGTGATCCGCCCGGGCTATAGGTTGTTGGTCCTGAGCCTCCGTAGATCGCAACGATCCAATAATTTCCTGCCGGTATAACCGTATAGGCAGAAAGACTTAATACGTTTGGCCCAAGCGCCATGGTACCTTGGTTTGAAACAGAAACAACATTTCCAGGAGTATTACTTGCATCGGTGTACAATGCCATTCTGAAAGAAATTCCACTATTGGCAGCAGAGTTTAGTCCCAAGCCGGTTAGTGTGGCACTACTGGCCAGGTTATATTTTTGTGCAAGCCATGCACCGTTTGTCCAGCCCGGATTAACGGTATAGCTGGGTGGAAAACTTCCAAAGGTACATTGACTTTTTGTTTGGAAAGAAATGAAGGTAACAAGAACAGTAAAAAGTAAGATTTTTTTCATAGGAAGGGTTTTAAATTTTTGCGAAGATACTTATAAGTCCTGGTGTAAAACCAGTAAAACAACAGGCACCGTGATCGGGTTAACGAAGAGGTGGATTTGATTAATGTAACTAGGACTAACTGTCCTAAAAACTCTGAATTGTCTCATTAAAAAAAGCCGTTCATACTTTGTGAACGGCTTTTCATTTAAATGATTTTTTAAATTCAGTCTTTGGAGTTACCGTTACTGATTCCCATCAGTCCTGGCTCTCCTTAGCTTTTTCTTTTGAACCAAGAGGCAAGACTTAAATGAACCATGACGGCTTCGTCTTTGCTCCCTTCAGTCCTGGTTCTCTCTAGTCTTTCACCCTTTCCTTCAACAGGGCAAGTTTCAGTACTTCTTCCATTTGTGTTACGTAATGGAATGTGAGTCCTTTTAAATAATCTGGTTTAATATCTTCCACATCTTTTTTATTGTCAATGCACAAGATCACTTCTTTAATTCCTGCGCGTTTTGCAGCTAGTAATTTTTCCTTAATGCCACCAACAGGTAATACTTTTCCACGTAAGGTAATTTCACCTGTCATTGCTAAAGCTTTTTTTACTTTGCGTTTTGTGAAGGCACTTGCAAGTGAAGTCAGCATCGCAATTCCTGCACTTGGTCCATCTTTTGGAGTTCCTCCCTCAGGTACGTGAATGTGAATGTTGTGGTGTTCAAACGTATCTGTATCCGCATCTATCAAATGTGGGTGTGCTTTTAAATATTCCAAAGCAAGCGTAGCACTTTCCTTCATCACATCTCCCAAATTACCGGTTAAGGTTAATTTACCGGATTTGCTTTTGCTTAAACTACTTTCAATAAATAAGATATCTCCTCCAACCTGTGTCCATGCCAAACCTGTTACAACACCGGCAATGTCGTTGCCCTGGTATTTGTCTTTAATATGAGAAGGCCCTAATATTTTTACTACTGTTTCTTCAGTAATTTTTGGAATTTCTTCCCCTTTTGCAATATGTACTGCGCCGTTTCTGGCAATTTTCGAAATTTTCTTTTCCAGGTTTCTCACACCACTTTCTGAAGTATACGTCTCAATTAAATATTCGAGGACTTTGTCGTTTAGTTTCAGTTGTGATTTTTTTAGTCCGCTTTCTTCTACTTGTTTTGGAATCAGATGTCTTTTAGCGATCTCCATTTTTTCCTCAACGGTGTAGCCATTTACTTCAATAATCTCCATACGGTCACGCAAAGCGGGTTGTATAGTATTCAGATTGTTGCAGGTTGCAATGAACATGACTTTGCTTAGATCATAATCAAGTTCTAAAAAATTATCATAGAAGGCTGAGTTTTGTTCAGGGTCCAATACTTCAAGCAAAGCTGAGGAAGGATCGCCGTGATAATCAGAACCCACTTTGTCGATTTCATCTAAAATAAAAACAGGATTAGAAGACTGTACTTTCTTCAGGTTTTGCAGAATTCGTCCCGGCATAGCGCCAATATAGGTTTTACGGTGACCGCGGATCTCACTTTCGTCCTTTAATCCACCAAGACTCATTCTCACATATTTCCTGTTAAGTGCTTTCGCAATACTTTTTCCTAAAGACGTTTTACCAACGCCGGGAGGACCGTAAAGGCATAAAATAGGAGACTTTAAATTGTTCTTTAATTTTAGTACCGCAAGATGTTCAATGATCCTTTCTTTTACTTTTTCAAGCCCGAAGTGGTCTTCATCTAAAGTAGTCTGCGCGTGTTTAAGATCGAAGTTGTCTTTGGTGACCTCATTCCAGGGAAGTTCGAGGAGTAGCTCCACATAATTAGTCTGAATACCGTATTCAGCGGCATTCGGATTCATGCGTTGTAATTTTGAAACTTGTTTTTCAAAGATCTCTTTTATTTCATCACTCCAGTTCTTCGTTTCTGCTTTTTCCCTGTAACCACTGATCTCCTGTTCAAAATTTGTTCCGCCTAATTCTTCCTGAATGGTTTTGATCTGCTGGTTTAAAAAATATTCTCTTTGTTGTTTGTCCAGATCCATTTTTGTTTTATTCTGGATCTGGTTGCGCAGTTCCAGCATCTGGAATTCCTTATTGAGGTATTCCAGCACCAGTAAACTGCGTTCTTTTAAATTCGGCACCTCCAGCATCTTTTGCTTGTCGCTGGTTTTAGCATTCATGTTAGAAGAAATGAAATTCACTAAAAAAGTAGGGCTTTCAATATTATTGATCGCAAAGCTGGCATCACTTGGAATATTAGGAGAAATCTTCACGATTTGTGTAGACGTTTCCTTTAAATTTGAAACAATTGCCTGGAATTCCTTGTCATTCTTTGGCGGCAGAGCTTCCTCCATTGCAGAAACCATGGCTTTATGATAAGGCTCGGTCTGAATATACTTATCTATTTTAAAGCGTTTTTTTCCCTGGATGATGATAGTAGTATTTCCATCGGGCATCCGCAGCATTTTGATGATATGGGCCACGGTTCCAATGTTATAGAGATCGTCGCCGGTAGGTTCTTCAGTGCTGTCACTCTTTTGAGCCACTACGCCAATCGTTTTATCACCTTTATTATAATCTTTTATCAGGTGGATCGATTTGTCGCGGCCAACAGTTATGGGAATTACGACACCCGGGAATAAAACGGTGTTGCGAAGCGGCAATATTGGCAGTATTTCAGGAACTTTCTCATTCCGCATATTGTCTTCATCCTCAGCGCTGAGAAGGGGGATAAAATCAGAATCCTCATCAATGCTGGTTTTAAAGTCTAAATCATTCAAATCTCCAAAGTTCATAGGTAAAATTTTAATAGGTAGTACTAAGTTAAATCATATTTTATGCCAGTGCAAAAAATTAGACTATTTGTCAGTAGGCAAGGGGCTTCTTACATAGAAAGAAAAACCATTTTCCTGGTATAATTTGTGAATTTGTGTTAAACCGGCCAGTTCACTCTCATCTTTGGTTTTGCACACAATATAAGCCGGCCTGTCTATTTTGCCATATTCCATCCACATAAGGTTAGAAGTAGCATAACTCATAATCCTGGAATGGCCTTCTTTTTCCATTACATCCAGTTG
>JAYSYG010000092.1:0-2311 GCA_043716685.1 Sphingobacteriaceae bacterium
TATAACAGAGTTTTTGTTACTTAAATGAAATGGAATGGTTTGTGTACAGATTTTTAAACTGAAAGTAATGCCTAATATTATAAGTATGCTTTTCACAATTGGGGTTATGAATACATTTCAGTTTTTTTGTTAAAAAGTGAAACGTAGTAATGTCTATTTTTTTAGTTATTAGGCAAAATCAAATCGTTTTTGCTGTGGTACAAACAGTTTGTGGAAGGCTAAAGTAATTAAAAAATATATAATGCCAAATATATTTGGGTTAAAACGCCGATAAATGTATTTAAAAAGCAGCCGTGCAGGCTATTTTGATTGACAATGAGGGTTTTGGGAAGGGTAAAACACACCTTTAGCGTGGCTCCTGTCCACGAAGGGTATCAAGCAGGTCGTTCAATTGAACGATTTGGGAAGGATTAAGATTTTTAAAAATATCGGTGGTTGCGTCATCTAAGAAGTCAAGATCCTTAAGAAGTTTCACACCATTTTCGGATATGAGCAGGTTAACACTGCGCCGGTCGTTTGGGCAAGTGTTCCGGATAACATATTCCTTTGTAACGAGTTTTTCTACAATTCGTGAAGCATCGCTCATACGGTCAAGCATACGTTCCTTGATGAGCTTTAACGAACATGGGTTGGGATGTTGCCCGCGTAGAATACGAAGGACATTGTATTGTTGTGTGGTAAGATCAACGTTTCTGAAAAAATGGCTGTAATGATAGTTGATCCAGTTACTGGTATACAGCAGGTTTACCGCCAGCTTTTGACTTGGCGTTTTAAACGATTTTTGCTGTATTTCATCTTCCAGTTTCATTTATTTCTTTTATGTTGCAGACTTTTTAAAAAGGACACAGAGTGTCTGATTCTCTGTGTCCTTTTATTTCTTTGAAACCAGATTATGCTTTGTTCAGTTCAATGTTCAGCTCAATTTGTACTTCTTCACTTACTGCAACTCCACCTGCTTCCAGCGCAGCGTTCCAGCTTAAGCCAAAATCTTTACGATTAATAACACCTGTTACTTTAAAACCGTTTTTAATGTTTCCGTATGGATCTTTTACTGTTTTTGAAGCGCCAATAGCTAAAAATTTTACTTTTTTAGTTACACCGTGCATGGTTAATTCGCCTTCCAGAATATAAGAAGTTTTTCCTTTTCCATCTAATTTCATGCTTGTGCTTTTGAAAGTAATCGTTGGGAATTTTTCAACGTCAAAGAAATCAGGACTCTTTAAGTGACCATCACGCTTAGGATCTTCGGTATTAATAGAAGAAGCATCTGCCGTGAAATCAATTTTTGCATCCGTAAAATCCATTTCGGTTTTTGAAGCAGCAGTTCCGTCAAATACTTTAAATTTTCCTTCTGTTTCGCTAACCATCATGTGGGTTACAGAGAATCCAAGTTTGGAATGTGAGCCGTCAACTTTCCAGTTAACCTGAGCAAATGTGGCAGACATCATTAATAAAGATGCGGCTGCAGTGGTAAATACTTTTTTCATGTTTATTTGGTTTTTAATTATAAGACAAATGTATGTTATAACATTTAATGTTGTAACATATATCTGTTAAATTACTGTAAACATTAGGTTAAATGATTTATTTACAGTTACTTATATTTTCGAAAAGGCAGCCTTTTCAGAAACCTCCAAATCCTCAAGTAAAATATGGTCGATTCTGATTCGCTGCAATTTTAAAACTTCGTAATGGAGGGTCTTGCACATTCGCCTGATCTGCCTGTTTTTTCCTTCTTTCAGGATCACCTTAATATTGAAATCCTCCAAACGTTCGCACGTGGAGGGAGCCGTAAAGTAGCGCCCTATCTGAACGCCGGTTCTGAATGTATTGAGAAAAAGATCATTAGGTAGTTTATTTAATGTCACCATATATTCTTTTTCTTTTTCGAATTTCGGATTACACATGTTTTCCACCCATTTGCCGTCATTACTCAGCAATAATAAGCCTTCCGATTGTTTATCGAGGCGCCCGGCAATAGCAAGGTTAGTATAGTCTTTAAAAAAATCAGAGAGATTATCCGGAACAGAAGTATTTAAGCTGCTCTCAAAGCCGCGTGGTTTATTGAATTTGAGATAGACGAATTCCTTTTTAGCCCGCTCAGTAATTCCTTTTACTTTTATTTCTGAATCGGGAGATAACATACAATTCTCTGCTATCTTCTCCCCATCAACCTCCACGAGTCCACTATCTATTAGCTCCTGGGCCTTTTTATTGCTCATCATTAAAGTATGTACCAGGAAATATTTTATTCGGCGGTAGAAACTCATTTTTAAACTTCAAAGTTAAGAGTTACATGTTAAACGTTGTA
>JAYSYG010000093.1:0-7149 GCA_043716685.1 Sphingobacteriaceae bacterium
AAGCTGCGCGCATGAAGCGATTGATGGCGATGCCTGTGCCCAGACCTAGTGTAAAGATAATGATCAGGTAATTTAAAAAGACCATCTCGAAGATCCTGCCCGCGGTAAATGTGGCGCGCATATTGATTTCCTGGCCGTTCTGAATTATTTTAATGTTCCTGAATTCAAATTCAGCAAGCTCTTTAAAATACCAGAAAAGGTAAACGCCTAAAGTAATAATAGAAAGAAAAATTCCTTTTAAGCGAATAATAAAAAGATCCGCGCCATTTCCTACAAATTTGAATTCCACATTTCCAAAACGCGTATGTCCATAAACATATTCTCTCATTTTCACTCTGAACCAGGCGCCGTAGATGCCAAGCGTTATTACCGCAAGAAAGCCATGCCCGAGGAACAATTTCACAAATTCCTTTAAGTTACCTCTGTAACCAAAATGAATGCCGCGCCATGACGTGCGGGATAAGCGGTACCGTTGAGAGCCATGAATAGCAACAGGGATAAGCAGCAAAATACCTACATAAAAAACCAGCACACCAACAACAGCAGCCACAGGATTTCGGGTAAAAATACAGATCACTAAAAATGCATACAGTAAAATAAAGATACCCACTGCTTTTATAAAGCCTTTGAACATTTCTTTACCTGTTCCGTGGAATACAAAGCGGGTACCAAGGTATTCTGACTCTCCATACATATACTGAAGCACAGAAGCACGTGCCCAGGGATAATACAAGCCAAGTGTTATTACCTTGAGGATGTTATTCAGGATCCGCAAACCGACAAGAGTGCTGTGATCTCCCTCAAACTTTAAAAATTTCTGAAATTCTTTGTTTTCTGCTTTTTCCATTGTGTGAGTGGATAAGGTTTAAGATATAAACATAATAAAAAAAACCAGCTTTACACTGGTCTTAATAAAATGTTTGATTTCGTTTAATTCAGATCATATTGTACTTCAGTAATTTTTCCCAGTTCCAATAAAAACTCGTTGTCAATGGAGATCTTATTTTTCTTTGAAAATAATTTAATATTCTGGTGCTGTTCTTCGTCCTCTACATAAAATTCAAGACTGCTCTTACCTTCAAACCGGTTCATCAGGCTTTCCAGGCGCAGTACCATAGCTTCATCGAGACTGTTTAATTTTATTTTAAGCTTAATAAGATTAAATGCATTCTTTTTTACCTCATCAAGCAATTCTATTTTACTCAATTTAATCTCAAGACTTCCAGGCTGGTTGTATCGCTCCTGCACACGGGCTTTTACAAAAATGAACAAACCCTGAACCATGTATTTATTGTATTCGATAAAATCTTTACCAAACAACATAAGTTCCACAGTGCCATTGTAATCTTCAATGATCAATTTTCCAAAAGCGTTGCCTGTTTTGCTGGTGCGGTTTTCATAGCCTGTCACAATTCCCCCGAAAATAACCTCACGGTTTTTAAAGGGTTCCAGTCCTGCCTTTAACTGAGCGCAATTGGCATTACAGCGGTGTTCAATCACTACTTTATATGGATCTAAAGGATGCCCGCTGATAAAAAATCCTACAACCTCTTTCTCTCTGCTTAACTGCTCTAATGCACTCCAGCATTCTACTCTAGCCGGAAGTTGCGGCTCACTGATCTCAATCTCATCTTCTCCACCAAAAAGACTCGCCTGTGAGGTATCATTGCCAAGGCTCATCTGGTTACTGTACTTGATCATTTTATCTGTCAGCGTTAATCCATCGGCAATATCGGGAACAAAGAACATAGCCCTGTGTGTTCCTTCAAAACTGTCAAAGCCTCCCGCCAATGCCAATCCTTCCAATGATTTTTTATTAATGCTTTTGCTGTCCAATCTTTTTGCAAGATCAAAAACGGAAACAAATTTTCCTGCTTCATTTCTCTGATCAATAATATTTTTTACAGTGTTCTCTCCCACTCCTTTAATACTGGCCATTCCAAAACGAATGTCGCCAGTGGCTGTTACCATGAATTTTGAGAATCCTTCGTTAATATCGGGGCCCAATACACGAATGCCCATACGTTTGCATTCCTCCATAAAAAAAGCAATCGCTTCAATACTTCCGGAATGATTCAACGTAGAAGCCATGTATTCTGCCGGGTAATGTGCTTTTAAATAAGCCGTTTGAAAGGCAACATACGCATAACAAGTAGAGTGTGATTTATTGAAGGCATAAGATGCAAAAGCCTCCCAGTCCTTCCAAACTTTCTCTAATACCTTTGCATCGTGTCCGTTTTTGGTAGCGTTCTCAATAAATAAAGGCTTTAACTTGTCAAGCGTTTTTTTATCCTTTTTTCCCATCGCTTTACGCAGGACATCGGCATCACCCTTCGTAAAATTCGCAAGCTTCTGGCTCAAACGCATTACCTGTTCCTGGTAAACAGTAATTCCGTAAGTTTCCTGAAGAAATTCATCCATCCCTTCTAAATCATACGTTACCGCTTCACGACCATGCTTACGGTTAATGTAATTCGGAATGTAGGCAATTGGTCCCGGACGGTACAAGGCGTTCATCGCGATGAGATCGGTAAAGGCATCGGGTTTTAATTCCTTTAATGATTTTTGCATTCCGGCACTTTCATACTGGAAAATTCCATTCGTTTCACCACGTTGAAAAAGCTCTAACGTCTTTTCATCTTCGAGTGAGATCGCATCTATGTCAATTTCTATTCCTTGTGTTTGTTTAATGAAAGAGATGGCATCTTTAATAATGGTAAGTGTGCGTAATCCAAGGAAGTCCATTTTTAATAACCCCGCACTTTCTGCCACGGAGTTATCAAATTGCGTCACCAGCATGTCGCTGTCCTTACCCTTGGTAACAGGAACATATTTTACCATTTCACCTGGCGTAATAATTACTCCGCAGGCATGAATACCCGTGTTGCGCAGACAGCCCTCTAACTCGTAAGCTTGTTTTAAAACTTTGGATTTATCGCCGGGTTCGTCCATCAACTTCCTGAAGTTATTTGATTGCTCAATAACTTCGCGCTTCCCCTCTATTTTGCCCAGGTATTTAGGATCGATGCCACCCGGTTTTAATAAAGCCCGTAGTTTAGCGTCAAGACTATCCGGAAACATTTTGGTAAGACTATTCGCGTCGTCAAGCGACAAATTCAAAACCCGCGCCGTATCTTTAATTGCAGACTTACCACCCATAGTACCATAAGTAATTATCTGCGCTACCTGGCTTGAGCCGTATTTATTAATTACATAATCAATAACCAATCCACGACCTTCGTCATCAAAGTCAATATCTATATCGGGCATGGAAATACGATCAGGATTTAAGAAACGCTCAAAGAGGAGATCGAACTTGATCGGATCCACATTTGTAATTCCCAAACAATAGGCAATTGCGGAACCTGCGGCAGACCCACGTCCCGGACCTACCGACACACCAAGGCGGCGAGCCTCTGTAATAAAATCGGCTACAATTAAAAAGTAACCGGGATATCCCATCCGTTCTATGGTTGCCAATTCAAAATCGATCCGTTCTTTTATTTCAGGAGTGAGCGTGGGATAACGTTTTGCAGCGCCTATGTAGGTGAGTTCTGTCATATAAACGAATTGCTCGGCAATGATGCGCATCTCTGCTTTCAGATCATCTATAGCCAGTTCGCTTAAATTTTTATCCTTCCAGTCTTTTTCCTTTGAAGCAACAATCCTTAAAAAGGAAGCTTCTATTTCAGGTAATTTACCGTTAATAAAATTCTGGGCAATTTCAAATTTCGGCAGGAGAACTTCCCTTCCCAATTTGAATTGCTCGACCTTGTCTACGATAAGATTGGTATTGTGCAATGCTTCCGGCAGGTCTCTGAAAAGCATTGCCATTTCTGACGGCGATTTAAAATAAAATTCATCGCTCGGAAAAAACAAGCGCCCTGTTTTTGGATTATTTTTTAAATTCTTTAAAGCAACATCATCTTCAAAGTTCAGACCTTCTTTCACACCTATCAAAATATCTCGGGAAAAAGAACCTTTTTTATCAATGTAATAATTGCTGTTGGCTGCAAAATAATTTACACCGTGTTTCTTTGCGAACTCCAATAATTTTTCATTTGCGTACTCTTCATCACGCGTTTGATACTGGCGGTTAATCTCCACATAAAAATCCTCGCCAAATTGCTCTTTGTACCATAAAAATGCTTCCTCACCTTGTTGTTCCCCCTGATTAATAATAGTGTATGGAACTTCTGAATTTAAAGAACCTGTTGTTGCTATTAGTCCCTCTTTATATTTTACGAGAACATCTTTATCAATACGCGGCACATAATACGCACCATCTATCAATCCGATAGAACTAATGCGGCAAAGATTTTCGTAACCCTTGCGGTTCTTTGCGATCAATACCTGCGTGCAGCCGTTATCCTTTTTCGTTTTATCTTTATGGTCGGTACAAATATTTACCTCACACCCAATAATACATTTAAGTTCTGTTTTCTTTTCTGCACCCTGAGTCCCGATAGCTATCGCATCCGAAGGGTCGCCTTTATCAACGGCTGCATTGTGTTCTTTTATTTTTTTATTCTGACTGTCAATTTCCTTCCAGAATATAAAAGCACCGTACATGTTCCCATGATCTGTTAAAGCAACGGCGGGGCTGCCGAATTCAATGGCTTTGGCCACCAGAGACACCACATCGCTTGTAGATTGAAGAACGGAGAACTGGGTATGATTGTGCAAATGACTAAAACGTAGTTCTGAAACATCCACCTGTTGAAGCGAACTGACCGCTGACAGCTTTTCCGCTTCTTCTTTTTTTCGTGCTTCCTCCTTTTCTTTCTCCTCAGCAACTTTACGTTCCTTCCAATACTGTTCGTGCTTTTTAAGCTCCGTAAAATCAGGCGCAACATAATTAAGAGAAGGTAGCATGTCTGCTCCAATCTCCTTAACCTTTGTAATTCCTCTTTTTATAATTTCGAAAAATACACGTGTTGTGGCTTCTACGTCAAAAGCAGCATTGTGAGCCTCATCAAACCCTTTGTTAAATAATTTCCGGTAAAGTTCGGTTAAGGTTGGCCATTTAAATTTTCCGCCTCTACCTCCCGGAAGTGCGCAATACTCAGTAGTCTGCTCGTTTTTCGTGTCAATAAACTTTTTATTCTCAAGCACATTCGGAAAGCCAACCCGGTAAAGTTCTGCACCAATAACATGGATGTCGAATTCGATGTTGTGACCACACAAATAAGTGCTTTGTTGAACAGCCTCTATGAATTTTTGTAATGTTCCTTTCAAGTCCTGGCCCTCTTCGTTTGCACGTTCGTTGGTAATGCCATGGATCTGTATGGTAGCAAAAGGAATAGAATATCCTTCAGGTTTCACAATAATTGAATCGTGCTGCAATAAACTTCCTGTGGCATCGTGTAATTGCCAGGCAATTTGTACCATGCGCGGCCAGTTATCAGAATCTGATACCGGGGCATTGTAATTTTTTGGAAGACCGGTCGTTTCTGTATCGAAGATTAGGAACATACTTTATTTACACTAGTTTGATTTACAATTTAACAATTTCGCTGTTTTGAGATCACTTCAATTCAACCGTAATTGAAAGCATTAAAGTTACTCAATATTGTCCCGACAGGTATAAGTGTTGAAAAAAATGAAAAGTTTAAAACCCTGTGCCGAATAAAGAACCCTTAAAAGGCGGGAGGAACGTATTCTCTTTATTTTCAGACAAATACATTTCATAAGATCGTTTTGCTATTTCACGCAAACTACTATCTTTGCAAGTCTTAAAAAATTTGTAAATAAAATAATGGATAAGCAAAAGAACGTTCAGCAACAAGTTGATCAGGAAAGAAAAAAAGAACACACAAGCGTTCTTGAAAAAATCAGGAGAAGAACCGGGTTATTAGTAGGTATAGTTGGACTTGCCCTCGTGATCTTTATTTTAGAAAGTCTTTTGGGTTCAGGAGCTTCTATCTTCGGTGGGAATGAAATGGCCTATGCAGGTTCTATCAATGGTAAAAAAATTGACAGGAACGAATTTGCGACCAAGTTCGAAAACCAATTGAACAACTACCGCCAGAGAAATCAGGGCCGTGAAGCAGATGAATCTACAAGAACACAGGCAATAGATGGCATCTGGCAACAATATATTATTGAGTTGGTAATGAAACCCCAATTTGAGAAAATTGGAATTGAAGTAGGTGAAGACGAACTTTACGAAGCTGTTGTTGTAAATCCGGTTCCAACTATTGTTCAGAATTTAACAGATCCTAATTCCGGTAAAGTAAACGAACAATTTGCCCGCCCTGACGGAACGCTTGATCCTTTAAAATGGCGACAAGCTGTTCAGAATGTAACAGGCGATAATGAAATGGCTGTGCGCAGTATGGAAGAACAGGTAAAAGACACCCGTTACTTTGAAAAATTCAGAGCCCTTGTAACTAAAGGTCTGTATGTTACCAAAGCGGAAGCCAAATATAACTTTGACAGTCAGTTCAAGAAGGTTTCCATCAATTATGTAATTAAAACTTACGACTCTGTGAGCGACAGTTCTGCAAAAGTAACAGATGCAGAGATCCAGAAATATTACAACGACCACTCTTATCTTTATATGAATACGGATGCTACCCGCAAAATTGAATACGTAGCGTTTAATGTTACGCCAAGTGCAGAAGATCTTGCCGCGATTGAAAAAAACGCACAAGAGATCGCCAGGGATTTTAAAGGAAAATCTGTGAGAGATGACAGTTCCTTTATGGCTCAGGAAAGTGAAAATGGATCTATCATTATTCAGAACTTCAACAAAAAAACGATGATCATCCGCGATTCAAGTGTGTTTACATCAGCGCCGGGAACAGTGTTCGGACCATACAACGAAGGTGCGTATTTCAAAATTTATAAACTACAGGCAATTAATTCTGTTGCAGACAGTGCAAGAATACGCCACATTTTAGTTGGCGTTAATGATGCAAAACAACAGCCAAAACGCAGCATGGCTCAGGCTAAAAGAGAGGCGGACAGTGTATTGGTTCTATTAAAAGATAAAAAAGTGTCTTTCGACAGTCTTGTTGTAAACTACAGCGACGATGGCGGAAGCAAAGACAAAGGCGGGGATTACGGCTGGTTTGATGAGAACGAAGGCTTTGTGGAACCCTTTAAAAATGCAGGTATAATGGGTACAAAAGGAAATATTTCAGT
>JAYSYG010000094.1:0-2304 GCA_043716685.1 Sphingobacteriaceae bacterium
GACGTTTCCATCACCTTTACAAAACCTGCTAAAGAAGGAGATATAGTGTACGTGGAAGCGAAAGAGATCTATCTTGGAAATAAAACTGCACTTTACGACATACGAACCACTAACTCTGAAGGAACGCTTGTTGCGCAATTTAAGGGTACTGTTTACAGGACGGGGAAAGAGATAATCTAATTTAAGCCGGTCCAACATTTTTCTTTCTCCGGGAAATAAAATCCACACTTTCGTCTTTACCATTTGCGAACTGCCCGGCGCGCTTAAATAAGTGATCAATTTCTTTTTGGTATCTAATTGGAAGCATTCTATTTCTATGCATTCCTTTTTTTTAAAGACATTCTATCCCTTAGCATTCGCTCGTGGTAAAACCGGGTCAAATAATCTGTATGGCTGATCGTCTGTCACATTTCAAAAAATTAATCCAAAAACTAAATACCATGGCAAAAAAACCGACAAAACCCTTCAACGAGAATGAAAAAACAAAAAGCCTTCAGCAGTTTACTGAAAATGGCGACGGTGAGTTCTTAACAACTAATCAGGGACTGAGAATTAACGACAACCAGAATTCTTTAAAATCCGGCGAACGTGGATCTACACTCCTCGAGGATTTTATCCTGCGGGAAAAGATCACGCATTTTGATCATGAGCGTATTCCTGAGCGTATTGTACATGCGCGTGGCTCAGCGGCACATGGTTATTTTGAACTCTACCAGAAAATGGGACAATACACAAAAGCCGGTTTTCTGAATGATACTTCTGTAAAGACACCTGTGTTTGTAAGATTTTCAACCGTGGCAGGTTCCCGCGGTTCCAGCGATCTTGCAAGAGATGCCCGTGGGTTCGCCGTAAAGTTTTATACACAGCAGGGCAATTACGACCTCGATGGAAACAATATTCCCGTATTTTTTATACAAGACGCTATGAAATTTCCGGACCTGATACATGCTGTTAAACCTGAGCCGGACAATGAAATGCCACAGGCCGCTTCTGCACACGATACGTTTTGGGATTTTATATCTGTTGTACCTGAATCGATGCATATGATCATGTGGGTGATGAGTGATCGTGCCCTTCCGAGAAGTTACAGGATGATGGAAGGATTTGGTGTTCATACGTTTCGTTTTATCAATGAAAAAGGTAAATCAAGTTTTGTGAAATTTCACTGGAAGCCGATATTAGGTGTACATTCAGTAGCCTGGGATGAGGCTCAGAACATTTCGGGTAAAGATCCTGATTTTCACCGCCGCGATCTATGGGAAGCTATTGAAAGCGGTAACTTCCCGGAATATGAGCTCGGTGTGCAAATTGTTGAAGAAAAAGATGAATTTAAATTTGGCTTCGACCTTCTTGATCCCACCAAATTAATTCCTGAAGAACTGGTACCAGTAAAAATAATTGGCAAAATGACACTCAACAGGAATCCCGATAATTTTTTTGCGGAAACAGAACAGGTTGCCTTTCATCCAGGACACCTGGTGCCAGGCATTGATTTTTCAAATGATCCGTTATTGCAGGGAAGATTATTTTCATATACGGATACACAGCTCTCACGTCTTGGCAGTCCGAATTTTCATGAGATCCCAATTAACCGTCCCATTGTGGATATTCATAACAATCAGCGCGACGGGCATATGCGTCAGACCATTAATAAAGGAAAAACCAACTACGATCCCAATACCATTGGCAGTGGTTGTCCCTTCCAGGCTATGGTGAAAAATTTCGGTTTTACGTCTTTTCTTGAAAGAATCGATTCTAAAAAGATCCGTAGTCGCAGCAGAAGCTTTATAGATCATTTCAGCCAGGCAACTTTGTTTTTTAATAGTCAAAGCGAGGAAGAAAAAACACATCTTATAAATGCACTCCGTTTTGAATTAGGTAAAGTGCAATTGCCTGAGATTCGCCAGCGTATGGTTAATTTACTTACCATGGTAGATAAAGGACTTGCAAATAAAGTAGCCGACGCGCTCGGTCTTGTTGCAAAACCACCTGAGCAGCCTACCAATCATAGCGTTCCGGCGGATGAAGATCCAAAGAACTACCAGTCAAAAAAAATCACGTCCCAGGTTGAAATTTCGAAAGCCTTAAGCATGAAGAATACGATCAGGAATTCGGTTGCTACCCGGCGTATTGCTTTTTTAGCTGCGGATGGCGTAGACGAGAACATGTTAAACTCCATGAAAAAAACACTTGAGGGAAAAGGCGCCATGGTTAAGATCATTGCTCCAAAACTGGGAACTATTAAATCTGCGAATGGCTCTGCTATACACGTGGATGAAAGTTTTTTACAAGCCGCCAGCGTTG
>JAYSYG010000095.1:0-2302 GCA_043716685.1 Sphingobacteriaceae bacterium
CTTCCTTCCTTCGCACCCTTATAATAATAATTCTTGCCGTAAAAAAAGCAACGAGACAGATTGCTATATTACAAAAAAAGATAAAGCCCGTTGTTCTCCAGAAAGGTTTACTGATTTCCAGTTTCAGAATAACAGGAATTTTACTGATTTGTTTACTATTGTTGATCCCAAAAATCTTTAATTCGTATTTCCCGGCTTTTATATGATTCAGCAAAAGACTACTTCCATTACTCATTCCCCACAAAAGTGTATTATTTTTTCCTTCTAAAAAATAAAGAAGTGCTTGCGTTCCTTTATATGTGAGAGTGTGCAGATTCACTTCTATTGAATTTTCGTTATATGTAAGCTTCAGGTTACCATCACTAAAAGGAATTTCCTTTCCGTTAACCAAAACAGCATTCATAATTATATTCGGTTTGTCAACATTCAGAAGATTTGCATCCAGAGGAAAACTACAGATGCCTTCATTGGTTGAAAGGTAAAGCTCCCTATCATTTGCCGCAACATTGAATATTTCATTTGAAGGTAAACCGTTTAGAGTGGTATACACTGTTACAAAATACCTTCCGGATATATTCCTGATCTTTATTAAACCAATGTTCGATCCCAGCCATATAGTGCCGTACCTGTCCTCAGTTATATCCATAAAACGGTCCGTTGGTAATTTAAGGCTGTCGCTCATATTAAATACCCGGCCATTTTTAAGAATGTACAAACCATTTCCTTTGGTAATTACCCAGGTGCCATTACCTGCAACAGAACAGATTTTTGTAACAGCTCCCTTTACACCTGGAATTTTCCTGAAAACAAAGTCACTGACATTTATTTTGTACAAACCATCCCTGCTCCCAACTAAGAAATAGTCTTCACCAGGATAAAAAAAACACTTTCCTAAGAAGAAAACAGGACATTTTTTTAGTATCGTTTCGTCTTTGATTTCGTATAACTCTCCGGTTTGGAGAGCGAAAATTCTTTTACCAGGACCGAAAGCGATTTCGCGGGCATTTGAACTGTATTTCGTGTTTATTAGCGTTACATATTTAGGATTGTTAAAATTTTTATCTACTTTAATTATAACGCTCCCACATGCTAGCCAGGTACTGTCCTCTTTTTGTAATATGTCACTAATATAATAAAGCTCACTGAAACGCAAAGGGTGATAAAGAATTTGAGAATTTTTAATTTCTACAAGCTCATTTTCTTTACCCGAAACAAATACAGAATTACCGACAGCTTTAAGTAATTCTGCCTTTTTCTCAAATCCTCTTATCCCCGGGTAACTTTTAATATATTTATTCCTGCAATAGAAAACACCTTTTTCAAGCGTTGTACACCAAATACCCTTCTCTTTGTCTTCACATGTTCCACTCACCGAAAAACCAGCGAGATTAAGGACAGGCTTCTCTGAAATGTTGCCCTCCTTATAATAATAAACACCACCTTTTAATGTTCCCATCCATAAACCATCATCTTTATCACAATACAGACTAATGACAGGGTTCACGATCTGTTGAGAGGAATAAGAGCCATCAGCAGCTATTTTTATCAGAACATGCTCAAAACTGATAAAACACTCCTTCTTTTTATTCATCTCTGTAATCACCCGCCAGGATGGACCTGTGGAGGAAAGGTAAGGGACACTTACCGAAAAGGTCTTTGCTCCCTCAACAGCCAGCTTCATTTGCTTTTCCAGCAAGATGCTTTCACTTGTTTTTTTGGTTATAGTTCCATTTTCTACTGATAAAAGAAAGTTTTTACATTTCATGAATTTATAATAGAAAGCGCTGCGTGAGATTATCCTCTCAACTTTATCAGAATTCATTGCAGCTTTGTAAGTTGCGTGTTGACTATTGATAAAAACAGTGTCATCTTCAATATTTAGCTGATAGATAAGATGAAGCGCATTCGGAAACGCGGTCTGAAAATTTTTACTAAACGGCGCTTCTTTCAGGCTATCATTCACATAACATAGAATTCTGTTAGCTGAAGTGGCAATCCAGATCGTTCCTTTCCTGTCTTCTTCAATTCCGTAAACGGCAGCTTCAGGTAAACCATTCCTTTTATCGAATACCTGCATTGAGGTACCATTAAAGCGGCATAAGCCAGCCTCTGTGCTAAACCACATATACCCTTTACTATCCTGCATGATCTTATAGCTTTCAGAAGAGGGGATCTGTTTCAGTTTATCGGGTATAGAAAAATACAATTGCTGCGCCATGCAATTCATATAAATTACTAAACAAACGATGTGCGCGACAGTCCGCATATACCACTAAAATAGGTAAAAGCAGGCATTTTAACC
>JAYSYG010000096.1:0-2301 GCA_043716685.1 Sphingobacteriaceae bacterium
CAACTGCTGGTTGATCTTGGTCATTCACCAAAAGATATGAAGGATGATTTTGATACAACAAAAGCTATCTCAGATTCTGTACATTATTTTATGGAGAAAGAGCCATTGCGTGTTGAGAAAATGAAGAGCGAGATTACTCTTTATTTAAAGGATCTGGAGTGCCTGTCACTGAATGACAACCTGATAAAAAGACTTGGAAAACGCTCTCTTTTTTTTGACACGCTGAAATCATTTTTTTATTTAGTATCGGGTCTGCCTCTGTTTTTGTTTGGTTTCGTCAATAACTATTTACCGTTTAAACTCCCGGGTTGGTTTGCCACGCTTATTTCGAGGCGCCGGGAGTTTTTCGGAGCCATCTCGCTGAGCCTTGGAACGTTTACATTTCTTCTTTTCTATACACTCCAGATTTGCCTGCTGAACAGGTGGGTGGCTGACTGGCGTGTTGTTCTTGTTTACGCCATGTTGCTTCCCATTTCCGGTCTCTTTGCCTTTTATTATTACAGGCGCTTTACCACGGTGCGCGGCAACTGGAGGATCTTTTCCCTCTTCTATAAAAAAACAAACCTGGTTACGTCACTTATTTCAAAACGCCAGACAATTATTGAAGGCCTTGTAAAAGGCAAAGAAGATTTTATGAGCTGCCAGGAAGGAAGCGTGAATCCGGGCAACGCAAAAGCCTTAGACGATACCGTGGCGGTATAAACCAGTTTTATACTTTGAATATGTGATAAGGTAGCCTACCATTGACGTGTTATTTAATATATTTATTTTAAGGCACTTGTCACTTCGGGTAAATTTTTTCTGACTCTTAAAAAAAATTATAGAAGAAGATTTTGATTATTAGTACTCGATACGAAAATTCAAAAGAGACAGAATTTTCTACTGAACTGACAATGCCTTAAAAGATGTCCTGTCGAGTAAGCACCGTTGGATTTTGAATGGCCGTATCGAGACATAGAGAAAGGTTCTCGATACCCTCCCGAACTATGTTCAGTCGGGCGGGCGCTTTTGCAGGAGGCAGGCAAAAGCTACTCGAACCAACCATAGTTTAACCTCATTAAATATTACTTTTTTGCCAAAAATTACTCCTCGATATGACAATTTTTAGTAACTGAACTTTTAACAACCTCAGCCAATTTAATTACAATCCAACTTTGTGAATATAAATCAGATCAACAAAAAAGACTGCCTCACAGTTGAGGCAGCCTCTTTAGTAAATCCGGAACATTTCTTTTAATTATTTTGTAATCAGGATCTTATTAACTGTTGTTATAGATCCGTTAATGTCATAAACTTTAACCAGGTAAATACCCTCGGATAAGTTGCCGTTAGTGTTTAACTGGATCTCGTTTTTACCTGAAGCAACCTGGTTTGAAGAGATAAGCTGACCTGTAATGTTGCGCACTTCCAGTTTAACTTCTGCACCGGCATTATTCACTACGGTTAAACGTGCATCGGTTGATGACATTACACTTGGGTACATTACCATTCCATTTTCAGCATCGTTAAGCTGTGTAATACCTGTTGGTGCCATAAGGCGGTAGCTGTCGGCATTGTCACTGCATTTGCGATAGTCCGGTTCAAAGATCTTGTATTTGATCTTATATTTTTTGTAATCGCCAACATCTTTTCCTTCGTATGCATACGTTTCCATTTTAGCATCGTATTTTTCAAAGATGGTCTCCCATTTTACAATACCGCAGGCATTACCATTGTCTTCTGTTCTGATAACACGCAGGTCTGTTTTCTGTTCATTTACCAGTACATACTCATCTTTGCCTGAATAAGGGTTATAAGAAGTGGCATGGTGACCAAAAATAACATTGTCTTTGATATTATAACTGAAAATTGCGGCCCAGGGCGTGCCGTCAGGCTTAACTTTTAACCAGCCCGGATTATGAATATTAGCTTCCTTATCATAAATGTCTTCGCCTATCAGGTATTCGCCCGAACTGCATAACGAGATAGAGCGGCCATTGTTTTCGTAACCTTGCTGGTGCCAGTAGTACATCATATGAGTTACGTTTAAGTTTGGCTCAATAGTAACCAGGCCTATTACAGTTGCGGGATCTACGACAAATCCTTGTTTCGCGTGGGTAAAAGTAGTTGCAAACACATCATTTTTTTCATCATAGATCATATCCTGGTCAACAGGAACACTTTTTGAAGCCATTGTAAGATATTTGGTGATCACTGCACCGTCTTTATCAATACCAAAATAAAACATAACGTGGCCTTTGGTTAAGTCATATTGTTGCCTGTAACCTGTGATCATGTACATGCCGTATTTCTTAGCAAATT
>JAYSYG010000097.1:0-2291 GCA_043716685.1 Sphingobacteriaceae bacterium
GTGAATCGTCCAATGTTTAACGCAAAAAAGGTTCTATGTTTTCTTTCGGCGCTAAAGAACATGTATGCGCTGATTGTAATTACATGTGGAAACAATAAACAATAAGAATTTTCCACCACTTACTCTTATATCACTTCCACTTAGCAAAAAAGCATCTTCTACACAACACTCGGTTTATCATTTCGTTTTTAAGAGAAAGATTCTTAAAAATAAAATTATGAAACTCCAATACATTGTGGTTCTAACTTTGCTGATGCTGGCCTGCCATTCAAAACCCGGATCCGAAGAAATTTACAAACGTGAAATAATGCTGGCAGATTCTGTCGCGGTGTGCCTTAACGTATTACCAGCATGCGAAGCGCCTCCGGCTATCGAAATGGCAAGGTTTATCCCACCTGTTATAAAAGACGCTGTCCGAGAAACCGATCCGGCACCTGCCAATAATGTAAAGACAGAAGGCAAAGCAAAAAAGATCATTAAGGATGGCAACATCTCAATAAAAGTTGAAAAAATAGAAGTAGCTAAAAAGCGAATAGACATTCTTGTAAAAGCCGCCGGTGCTTATTACGAGAACGAGGAATTCCATAACTATGACCCACAGATTTCCTACGCACTTAAAATAAGGGTTCCCTCCGGCAAATTCGAAAGCTTTTTAAGCGCTACCGAAAAGGGTGAAGGCGAAGTGATGAACAAGTACATAAATGCCCGCGACGTTACAGAAGAATATGTTGATGGAGAAATCCGCCTTACCAGCAAAAAATTATTCCGCACCCGTTATAAAGGGCTATTGTCAAAAGCAGGAAAGGTAGTAGCCATTCTCGAAATTGAAGAAAACATTCGTACTCTACTGGAAGAAATCGAAAACCAGGAAGGTCATTTAAAATTTCTCGACGACCAGGTTGCCTACAGTACACTGGATGTAAACTTATTCAAGTTAAAAGAAATTAAAGCGGCGGCAGAGAGAAAAGAAACTTTTGGTACACTCATAAAAACCATCCTTGGCAACGGGTGGGACTCTGTTGTTTCTTTTGTGTTATGGAGCGTGAAGCAATGGCCGTGGTTAGTGCTGATTTTCATTGTCGTAATATGTTTGAAGAGGTGTTTTACAAAGAGGAGATCCTGAAATACAGGATTTAAAACATTTTTTCATCCACGTTTAAAAAATAATTTAATAAAGAATCCTACATCTTGCTATTTTTGTTTTTCTTCTGAACTCGCCTTCTTGGTTTCTTTTCCTTCAGGAATAAAAAGCCTATATCCGATTCCAATTCCCAGCCATCCTTTTTTATTATAGATCCAGCCCTTATCAGAATCACTATGACCAAGGTAATCGCGGCCATAGTTTATGCTTACATGCAATTTCTTCCATGCAAATACAAGTCCGGGACTCAGAGTAAAAGCTGATAAATTAGTAGGTTTTTTGGTTAATCCCTTCGTATTTGCACTATCCAGTGCAATTGAGGAAATACCCATACTGCCTGTAATATACATAGTGAAATTTTTAGTGAACTCATACCCAAAAGCAGCAGTGCCGGCCAAGGTAATATCTTTTGAGAAGTCAAAGGGCTTGTCTCTTAATTTGAAAGGAATTGTTAAAGCTCCTGCTGCAATATCCCAACGGTTTGTATTTAATTTTTCGGTAAGTGAACCAAAATCTTTTTTCTTTATAATAAAGTAAAATGAAGCCGTTTCTTTTTCTGATTTTGTATTTGCCTCATCAATCTTCCCTCGAATATCATTGGCGGCCAACTTATAGTTAAATAAACTAATTTTCCTTAATTGCTCAATAACATAACTTGTATCATCTGTCGCCTTTGGAGGAGTCCATTTTCTGAAAATAATTATTATGTCTCCATCTTGGTTTGGCCTTATAGAATCAAATTTTGACCCTTCCGGAGCAACAGCAAATGTTTGACTTACATTTTCTCCATTAATATCACAAGAGTACACAGGACATTCGTAAACAAGTTTATGGCTTTGCGCTTTCGTAAAAGCCGGTAGCAAAAAAATTACAAGTACTAGGAGCCGCTGAGTCAGGTTGAGTTGCATTTGTTTTTTCATAATTGAAAGATTAATTAAATTATTTCTCATTTTTTGATTAAAAAAGACTTCACAAATATGCCCTTGAGGTGAAGGCTAAATCAAGGGTGCTTTGAACGAAACTAGGAGGGGATTAATCCCGGAGTTAAAATGGGAATATTAGTTGAGGTAAAATTGGGTTAGATAAAAATAAAAGTAGATTTTTGTCTTTATTAAAACCTAAAACACATGAAAAAATATCCAATCAAATT
>JAYSYG010000098.1:0-2290 GCA_043716685.1 Sphingobacteriaceae bacterium
CTACCCAGGGAGCAAATTGCCCGTCAAGACCTATGTAAAGCGAGTTGGAAATATGTCCGCCCGCAAACTCCTGGGGGGTTCTCACATCCAGAACAATTGGCTTCTGAGCATTCATAATCTTTTCAAATTCATCAGCGGATAAAGCTTTTGACCCTTTTTCGAGGATCTCATTATAATTCTGGTAACCAGATTTATTAAGGGCCGCGTTTTTAGCAAAGTATTGCGGCGCTGGTAAAATACCGGTAGTTAATTCTTTTATAAATGCCTCTTTGGTAATGTCCCTTAACGCGTAGTTCAGTTGTTTCTGACTTCCAAGCGTATCAAATGTTTCCTTACTCATGTTTTTACCACAGGCAGAACCTGCGCCATGAGCGGGATACACAATTACATCATCCGGAAGCGGCATGATCTTATTTCTCAAACTGTCATAAAGCATACCCGCAAGATCTTCCTGTGTGAGTTCTGATTTAATGGCAAGATCCGGACGGCCCACATCCCCAATAAATAAAGTATCACCGGTAAAAATGCAGAGTGGTTTTTTGTTTTCATCAAGCAGCAAATACGTGGTGGACTCCAATGTATGTCCCGGTGTATGCAGCACTCTTAATGTCAATTTTCCAATTTTGAATTCTTCATTGTCTTTGGCAATATGGCTTTTGTAATCTGTCTGCGCATTCGGGCCAAAAACAATTTTAGCACCGGTTTCTTTAGCAAGATCAACATGACCACTTACAAAATCTGCGTGAAAATGTGTTTCAAATATATAGGATAAGGTATCGTTATTTTGTTTTAAAAGATCAAGGTAAGGCTGTGTTTCCCTTAAAGGGTCAATGATTGCCGCTTCACCGTTATTGGATATATAATAAGCGCCTTGTGCAAGGCAATTGGTATATAATTGTTTTATGTTCATAGAATCAAAATTACAATTATAATGTGGTTTCGAAAACCCTTTTATTAGGAGAATATAGTTAAATTTGCCTTTTATCATCATGGCACATTCATCCAAAATAGAATCGTCTAAAGCCCCTGAACCTGTAGGATTATACCCGCATGCGCGCAAGGTTGGAAATTTATTATTTTTAAGCGGAGTAGGACCACGCGAACGCGACTCTAAAAAAATTCCGGGTGTGGAACTTGATGAAAAAGGACAAATAACGAGTTATGATATTGAAGCGCAGTGTCACAGCGTTTTTCGTAACATTCGCTATATTCTGGAAGATGCCGGAAGCAGCTGGGATAAAATTGTGGATGTAACTGTTTTCCTGACAAACATGAAAGATGATTTTCCAAAATACAATAAGATTTGGGCGGAATATTTTAAAGAAAATCCACCTTGCCGCACAACCATCGAGATTAATAAATTACCAACACCTATAGCCATCGAACTTAAAGTAATGGCAGTAATTGATTAGAATAGCCCTCTTTTAGCTAAGCTGTTTGATTTCAGTAATTTAACAACAATACTAAACCGTTTTAGCTGAAAAATATTTAAAAATAAATGCAACCTTTTGTCATTTTAAAAGGTATAAAATACAGAAAAACTATGAAATTCAAAAAAATTTAACATTTTACAGTTTTTTTTTCTAACTTAGTCAAAATCTAATCATTATGATAATTAAGGAAAACCAATCGATTTTAATTCCAGTTGATTTTTCCAAGCAATCTTACATTGCCGTTAAACAAATTTACACCCTAGCCAAATTCACCAAATCAAAGCTCATAATTATGCACGCCTCTATGGTGAGCGATACTGATCGGAAGGAAGAACTGGAAAGTCTGGTTCAGGCCACACGTGAGGAGAGCGGCTTAACAGTAGAAATGTTGGGAGTTAAAGGTGAAGTTTACGATATAACAAATAAAACGGCAACAGATCTGGGCTGTTCTATGATTGTAATGGCTTTAGATGAAAATGCAAAATTTAAAACAGGTTTATTTGGCGGTGGAATGACCGTTACCAAATTTTTATCAGCGGCTCCATGTCCAGTAATAACAGTGCGTTCAAGCGAAAAGAGAGAGGGATTTAAAAACATTGTTATGCCGTTTGACCTTACGCCTGAGAGCAGAGAAAAAGTTTCTTTTGCCGTTCAGTTGGCCCATTATTATAAAGCAGATATTCGTATTGTTTCAGTTTTTAAACCAAATGACGACGAGTACGAAAACAAATTATTACCCTATTTACAACAGGTAAAAAAATTCATCAAACAAGAAGGTGTTAACTGTACAAACCGTTCATTACCCAGTACCACGCCTGCTGAAGCGATAATCGAATATGCAGTAAAAAACGATTGCG
>JAYSYG010000099.1:0-7083 GCA_043716685.1 Sphingobacteriaceae bacterium
CAGTTTGCCGGAACCGATAAAGAACGTGCGCACGATCTTCAATGGGCTTTGGACCATAAGACTGCTAAAGCTATACTCATTGCCGGAGGTGGTTACGGCACCTTGAGAATAATAGACGAGGTTGATTTTAAAAACTTTTTGAAGGCTCCAAAATGGATTGCTGGTTATAGTGATACAACCGTTATTCAAAGCAGGCTTACGCATTTGAAAACCGCCTGTATTCACAGCACAATGGCATTCCAGTTTGAAAAAGACGAAGAGGCCACCTTGTCTTTAAAAAAAGTATTATTTGGCGAAGAAGTCACGTATTCAATGCCGAAAAATAAATTAAACAGAACGGGTAAAGCAGAGTCGGAAATAGTTGGAGGCAATCTTTCTTTATTATACGCATTGAGTGGAAGCGTGGATGATATTTCAACGCGAAATAAGATTCTGTTTATAGAGGACCTTGATGAACAGTTGTATCATATTGACAGAATGATGCTGCAATTAAAGCGGAGTGGAAAACTGAAATACCTGAAAGGTCTTATAGTTGGTGGTATGAGCGAGATGAAGGATAATGCGGTTTCTTTCGGGAAAACGGCTGAAGAAATAATTATAGACACTGTAAAGGAATACAATTTCCCGGTTTGTTTTGATTTTCCGGCAGGACATATTGAAAAAAATATGGCGCTCTATTTTGGAAAAAAAGCGAAATTTAGTGTAACACGTTCAGGGGCGACTTTAGACTATATATAACATGATCTGCAAAACGTTCGACAATCTTAATTTATATTACAAGATAGAAGGGAAAGTAAACTCAACAGAAACAGTTGTGTTCTTAAATGGCTTAACACAGTCAACTGACTCCTGGATACTGATGCTGCCATACTTTAAAGAGAAGTATAAAATTATCCTGGTTGATTTTATTTTCCAGGGACAAAGCGATAAAACAGGCGAATGGCGCAATTTTGATACCCATGCCAGGGACCTTAAAGGGGTTTTTGACCAGGAAGAAATTCAACATGTAAGCCTTGTAGGAATATCTTATGGAAGCCTTGTAGCGCAGCACTTTGCGGTTCTTTACCCGGAATACATTAAAAAATTAGTATTGGTTTCAACCTTTGCGCATAAAACACCTTACTACGAAGCTATTGAATTAAGTTGGTGGCGTGCGCTGGAAATGGGAGGCTATAACCTGATGCTTGATATAATGCTACCAAGTGTTTTGAGTGAAAATTATTTTTCGAATCCATTGGTGTCTATCGCTAATCTTAAAAATGGCAGGAAGGACCTGAATTTAAATCCTGAAGCTATTTTTAATTTAATGCATGCTACAAGAGAAAGAAAAGATTTCAGAAAGAATCTTAACAAAATAAATGTCCCAACTCTTATTATACAAGGCGAGAAGGATATGTTGCTGCCTGTGCACCTGGCAAACGAGGTACATCTGAATATCAGAAACTCAAAATTTATTGTGATACAAAATGCCGGACACACATTGAATCTGGAACATGTGGCAGAGGTGAGTAAAAATATAAGCGAATTTTTAGATTAGGTCAAACAGGCTGTTAACGCCGGGATAACGCTCCACCGTAAAGCCTTCTGCGTAAGTTACACCAATGGATCGTCCCCAGATAGCCATTTTAGAATTAAGGCTCTCAAGAAATTCTTTACTTGAAATAGGCGTTTGCGGCTCGTTAGAATTTGCACTGTAAAACTGGGAAGAGAAAGCCATTATCGATTTATGTTTTATCTCAAAAAAATCACTCATGTCAATTACAAAGTTAGGATGAATGTAATGGTCTTGAATGTAATGATACACTGCTTTAGGCCTCCACGGCTTTTGTATTTTGTTGTCTAGAGATGTTTCTATTTTGATCAGGCCACTGTAGAAACAGGCGTCTGACGCTAATTTTGCTGCGCGGCCATGATCAGGATGCCTGTCGCTTATTGCATTACACAAAATAACTTCCGGCTGGTACTTTCTTATTTGTTCAATAATTTTCCTTTGGTGGTCTTCATTGTTTTGAAAAAAACCGTCTTTAAAATTTAGTTGTGTCCTTGAAGAAGCGCCAAGTATTTTTGCTGATGCATTGGCTTCCTGGGTTCTTAGTTCTGCGCTTCCTCTTGTGCCAAGCTCTCCAAGCGTAAGATCTAAAAGCCCAACAGTTTTTCCCATTGCAATATGTTTGGCAATGGTTCCGCTGCAGCCCAATTCAACATCATCAGGATGAACTCCAATCGCGAGTATGTCGACCTTCATTTTGAATTTAATTTTTTGGCCAGTTCTGATATTTTATCGTTGAGCTTTGGAAGGCTCCGGAACAAAACATAAGAACGCTTGTAATCACCAATATTAAAGGCTGGTGAACCCTGAACGATTTCGTTTTCTTTTTCAATGTTAGACCCTATGCCGGATTGTCCTGCGATTTTAACGCCGTCTGCAATTTTTAAGTGACCGGCTATACCCACTTGCGCACCTATCATACAATTTTTTCCCACCTTGCTGGATCCGGCAACACCCGACAAACCGGCTATTACCGTATTTTCTCCCACTTCGGCGTTATGCGCAATTTGCACAAGATTGTCGAGTTTTACACCTTTCCTTAGAATTGTTGAACCGAGTGTTGCCCTGTCAATAGAAGCATTCGAGCCAATCTCTACATAATCTTCAATCACCACGTTTCCTATTTGAGGTACTTTTACAAAGGTTTGTCCTTCGGCGTTGGGGGCAAAGCCAAAGCCATCACTGCCAATAACGGTACCTGCATGAATAGTACAGTTAGAGCCAACTTTACATTCATAATATATTTTAACGCCTGAAAACAAAGTGGTATTGTCGCCAATTGTTACATCGTCGCCAAGATAAACGTGTGGATAAATTTTTACGTTGTTACCGATCTTTACATTCTGCCCAATGTACGCAAAGGCACCTACATAACAGTCGGCACCCAGTATAGCGTTTGTAGAAATAAAGCTGGGTTGTTCAATACCTGTTTTATTTCCTTTTATCTGAGTATAAAGTTCCAGTAATTTCGCGAAGGACTCGTAAGAATTCTCAACGCGAATAAGTGTGCATGTTGGTTTAACAGGCTTGTCAAGCACAAGTGTTTTATTCACAATTACAATACTTGCATCTGTTGTATAAATGTAATTTGTATAAGCCGGGTTTGCCAGGAAGGACAAGGTTTTTAGCTTGCCTTCTTCTATTTTAGAGAGGTTAGTGACAATCACGTTTTCATCGCCTTCCACTTCGCCCTTTAAAAGAGTTGCTATTTGTTGTGCTGAAAATTCCATAATTCTTAACGCCTTAAAATTAAGGATTTAATTAGTATTATACTTCAAAATTATCAGTCAGCGCCATTAATGAGTTTAATTAACTTTAGTTTCTCCGAAGCCCAGGTGAGTCTGGTTTTCGCTTTCATGGTATTTAGCCTGTATTCTTCCAGTTTTGTTGACTGCAACATGTTGTTAATTTTTTCTGCAATACTGAAAGGGGAATGGTCTTTAATAAAATCTCCAACGGCGTATGTTGTAACTATTCTTTCAATCTCCGGAAGACGGCTGGCAAGAATAGGCACGCCGGCATTTATGTAGTCGAAGATCTTATTAGGTAAGCTGTAGTAATAATTCAGATTTGTATTTTTATCTATACTTACGCCAAGATCTGCATTAAACGTATAATGCATCAGTTCGTTTTTTGGAATTTTATTTAGAAGCACGACTTTGTCAGAAACCCCTTTTGAGACTATCTTATTTTTCAAAACCTCCCAAACATCACCGCCTCCGACGATCAGCAGTATAGCGCCATCAACATTAGCCATTGCATCTACCAACTCTTCAGCGCCCCTGTCAACATTGATCCCCGCACCCTGCAGAAGAACAATTTTTTTATTTGTAGGAAGTCCCAATTCTGATCTTGACTTCGCCACAAAATTTTCAGGATAATCAGAAATATTGCGAATGCTATGAAAATGAACCTTGTATTTTTTAGTGAAGATCTCCGCAATGCTGTCATTAACCGTTATACATGTTTTTAGTTTTGGAACAATCCATCCTTCAAGTCTAAGCCAGATATTCCTTTTAGAATGCGTATGCTGTAATTCCGGCACTTCGGTAAATAATTCATGACTGTCATAAATGAGAGGTACATTTTTAATCCGTGACACCAGGTAATTTGGTAAAAGTGTATCTAAATCATTTGCATAAAGCAGATCGGCCTTTTGAAACAAAAGCTTGAGGAATAATCTTAAGTTGAAAAATAGGTAAAAGGCAGGACCTTTATTAAACAGTAATCTCATACGCAAAGCAGAAAAAGACCAGTCTGGAATTGGCAGGGAAGAAGGAAGTTTTCTGCCGATCAGAATTACATTGTAACCGCATTCTTTAAGCGCAAAACAGGTTTTATTTACACGGCTGTCAGTTACAAGATCATTGATGACACTGACGACTGCTATTTTTGTTGTTGTAAACAAATACTTTGTTGATATTGGCTTAAAGATAGAAATATTACACCTAATTAATTATATATTTTTGCTCTACATGTTGCAGATCAAGGAAAAAATAAATCTGGGTACTTTTAATACGTTTGGGATAGAAGTTTATTGCGATTATTTTGTAGAAATAAATTTGGTGCAGGATTTCCTGGACCTGATCGGAAATGAGATTTATGTATCAAACTCGAAATTAATAATTGGTGGAGGAAGCAACCTTTTATTTACAAAAGATTTTAAGGGAATTGTTCTGAAGAATAATTTAAAGGGCATTTCAGTTATTTCAGAAAACGAGAACGAAGTAATAGTAAAGGCTTCTGCCGGTGAGGCATGGCATGACTTTGTGTTATATTGTATTAATAAAAATTATGCGGGCCTCGAGAATTTATCTTTGATCCCGGGCTGCGTGGGCGCAAGTCCTATGCAAAATATAGGGGCCTACGGTGTAGAAATTAAAGAGGTGTTCGAAGAGCTGGAAGCATATTCAATAGCAACGGGAGAAAGAAAAACCTTCAGTAAAAAAGAATGTGAGTTTGGTTACCGTGAAAGCGTATTCAAACACAAATTCAAAAACCAGTTTTTAATTACTTCTGTAACGTTTAAACTAAAAAAACAGGCTAAGGTTAATACAAGTTACGGGGCTATTAATACAGAGTTACAAGCTATGAATATTACTACTCCCGGAATAAAAGATGTTTCCGATGCCGTTATAAATATCCGTCAAAGCAAACTACCTGATCCAAAGGTGATGGGCAATGCGGGAAGTTTTTTCAAGAACCCGGAAGTGGCTCCGGATAAATATAAAGAACTAAAAAGCAAGTTCGAAAACATAGTTGCTTACCCTTTGGAAAACGGAAATTATAAATTAGCCGCGGGATGGATGATAGAACAGTGTGGCTTAAAGGGTTATGAACAAAAGGGTGCAGCCGTTCACGCGAAACAGGCACTTGTTCTTGTAAATAAAAATCACGCGAAGGGCTCAGATGTTTTGGAGTTATCCTCTTACGTTATAAGTCAGGTTTCTGACAAGTTTGGTGTTACCCTCGAGCGGGAAGTAAATATTATCTGATGAAGGTTTTATTTTTATATACCGAGCTGGCAGATTATTTTTTGAAATGCTGCGAAGAACTTGCAAAATCTTCCGAAGTACATATTATACGCTGGCCGGTAAATAAGGAAGCGCCTTTTGAATTCAACTATTCTGAAAACATAAGGGTTTACGATAAAAATAATTACAGTTATCTGGAATTAGAAGCGCTTGTGGCATCCATTCAGCCGGACATGATTGTCTGCAGCGGCTGGATAGATAAAGAGTATCTTAAGATCACAAAACCATATTTTAAAAAAATTCCAACTGTCTTAACGTGTGATACACATTGGCGGGGATCTCTGAAACAGTACCTGGCCATTATATTAAGCCGTTTCTTTTTGTTAAACACTTTTACTCATGCCTGGGTTCCAGGTAAACCCCAAACCGTTTATGTAAAAAAACTCGGGTTTAAGTCCGACAAGATTTCGCAGGGATTTTACTGTTGTGATCTCCCTAAATTTAATACGATTTACGAGACACAAGCTAAGCTAAAACAAGGAGCGTTTCCTAAAAAATTCCTTTACGTAGGCCGCTACTATGAATTCAAAGGGATTAAAGAACTTTGGCAGGCTTTTATAGAGTTGCAGCAAGAAGAAGCAAGTGAATGGGAATTATGGTGTCTTGGAGCAGGAGACCTTGAGCCTGCTACTCATCCTAAAATTAAGCATTTTGGATTTGTTCAGCCGAAAGATCTCGAGCCAATTCTTGAAAAAACGGGCGTTTTTGTATTACCAAGCCGTTTTGAACCCTGGGGGGTTGTTGTGCAGGAGTATGCTGCAGCAGGATTTCCAATACTTGTAAGCGCGGCTGTAGGCGCAAGGGAAACATTTTTGGAAGAGGGAAAGAATGGCTATTCGTTCTGTCCACAGAACGTTTCTTTACTCAAAAAAGAGCTAAAAAAAACCATGAACTTAAGCAGTAAAGAGTTAATTTTAATGTCAGAAGAAAGCCATCTATTGGCTCAAAAAATTAGCCCGCAAAAATGGGCGGGTACGGTGTTAGCGATATATGATAAAAACAGCAAAAAATAAGATCTTAGTTACCGGAGGGGCGGGAAATATTGGAAGTGCTTTAGTTGAAAAACTAATTAGTAATCCTTCTAACTATGTAGTGATTGTTGATAATTTATCCACAGGTTTTTTATCCAAACTTCCTTCAGCTGAACTTGAAAACTGGAAATTGATCAAAGCGGACGTTAATAATTTCAATGACATTTCCGCAGTGATGCTTTCTTACAATTTTGATTATGTTTTTCATTTTGCGGCAGTTGTAGGAGTTATAAGAACACAGGAAAATCCAATTGATGTTCTGAATGATATAGAAGGAATAAAAAACATTTTGAACCTCTCTAAAAATTCTTCCGTGAAACATGTTTATTTTTCCTCCAGCTCAGAAGTATACGGAGAACCGGTTGAGCTTCCTCAAAACGAATACAGAACCCCTTTGAATTCAAGGGTTCCTTATGCTGTGGTTAAAAATGTAGGAGAGTCTTTTTTCAGAAGCTATTGGCAGGCTTTT
>JAYSYG010000100.1:0-2285 GCA_043716685.1 Sphingobacteriaceae bacterium
TTCGGTAGCAGCAGCAGTAGAGGGCTTGCGGTTCTTCAGTCCCGAATTAAATACGGTTCCTATAGTAATTGGGATCATTTTCGGATTATTTTTTATTCAACAATTCGGTACGGGTTTCATCGGAAAATTTTTTGGGCCTTTAATGACCGTTTGGTTTTTAATGCTTGGCGTGTTAGGTATTGCCCAACTTTCAACAGACTGGTCTGTTTTATCTGCGCTTAACCCGTATTACACTTACAAGCTTTTGGAAACACATCCTTTAGGTATTCTAATACTTGGCTCTGTATTTCTTTGTACGACTGGTGCAGAAGCGTTATACTCCGACCTGGGCCATTGTGGCAAGGGAAACATTCGAGTATCGTGGGTGTTTGTAAAATCAATGTTGGTACTGAATTATTTTGGACAAGGTGCCTGGCTCATTGCACACCAGGGTGAAAAACTGGAATCGTTTAAAGCAAGCAATCCCTTTTTCGCGATCATGCCGGAAACCTTCATGCCTTATGGAATTGTAATTGCCACCATTGCTGCTGTTATTGCTTCACAGGCGTTGATAAGCGGATCGTTTACATTAATAAACGAGGCCATGCGCTTAAATTTGTGGCCGAAAGTGGAAGTAAAATATCCGACTGTTTTGCGGGGACAAATTTACATTCCTTCGCTCAACTGGTTATTATTGGCAGGCTGTGTGATGGTAGTTTTGTATTTCAGAGAATCGGCAAACATGGAGGCTGCCTACGGTTTAGCCATTGTGTTGTGTATGTTAATGACAACTACCCTTTTAAATTTCTATATGCATCTTAAGCGGTATAACAAAATTTTTATCTATTTTACTATTACGCTCTATTTAGTAATTGAGTCAGGCTTCCTCTACGCCAATCTCAGCAAATTTACACACGGGGGCTGGATCACTTTGCTGATAGCTTCAACCCTGATGATGGTGATGACCGTGTGGCATCTGGCCAAAAAAATCCGCAACCGCTACGTGGACATGGTAAAATTTGACGATCACAAACAAATGCTGATCGACCTGAGTAATGATGATTCCCTGCAAAAATACGCGACACATCTTATTTACATGACGGGAGCAAATAACCCGGAAGAAATTGAATCGAAGATCATTTACTCCATTCTTCAAAAACGTCCCAAAAAGGCAGATGTATATTGGTTTGTGCATGTGGACGTAATGAATGAGCCCTACAGAATGGATTATAAAGTAACGCATATTGCGGACAATGACATTATACGAATTGATTTTAGAATTGGGTTCAGGGTTGCGCCGAGAATTAACCTGATGTTCCGTAAAGTTGTAGAAGACCTGGTTAAGAATAAAGAGGTGGATATTACAAGTCGTTATGAATCGCTCAACAAGAATAATGTAATTGGCGATTTTAAATTTGTGGTATTAGAAAAATTTCTTTCCTATGAAAATGATCTGCCTTTGTTTGAAAAAGTTGTACTAAATATTTATTTCTTTCTCAAACGTTTCAGTTTAAGTGAGGCAAAGGCATTTGGCCTGGACAGCAGTTCTGTTAAAATTGAAAAATTTCCCATGGTTATTAAGCAACCAAAAGAAATACACCTAAAAAGGCTTATGTAGAATTCCCGCTGGTTCATGTAACTTTACATTCAATGAAAAAAGGCAATATACTTGTAATAGATGATGAAGATAAACTTCGGTCTTTGTTTGCACGGCTGATAACTGCAGAAGGTTTTGACGTTGTGGAAGCACCGGATTGTAAAACGGCTTTAAAAAAACTGGAACAAAATGACATTGATGTTGTATTAAGCGATGTGAAGCTCCCTGGCATGAGCGGCCTTGAGCTTATCAGTAAGATTAAAGTACTTTATCCTCTAACGGAAGTAATTCTATTAACCGCTTACGGTAATATTCCTGATGGCGTTAAGGCTATAAAAGAAGGAGCATTTGACTACATAACAAAAGGCGATGATAATGATAAAATAATTCCCTTGCTGTATCGCGCAATGGAAAAAGCCTTATTACAGAAACGGGTGCGTGAACTAGAGGAGAAAGTAAGCGAAAAATATTCTTTCCAATCTATCTTAGGCCGGTCAAAAAATATTTTAGAAGCCATTGAACTTGCAAAAAAAGTAGCACCCAATGATACAACTGTTCTATTGACTGGCGAAACCGGAACGGGTAAAGAAGTGTTTGCAGAAGCCATCCATTATGCTAGCAACAGAAGAAATAAACCGATAGTCGCTTTAAATTGCAGTGCTTTTAGCAAAGAAATTATTGAAAGTGAATTGTTCGGCCATAAGCAGGG